>JAOUFX010000067.1 GCA_029857975.1 Deltaproteobacteria bacterium
GAGGCTTGATAATAATTTGTTTCAGGTGACGCCGTAAAAGGAAGTAAAGATCGGTGGCGCCGGGAAGGTCCCCGGCGAGGAAAAAGCGCAGGGCCTGGGGCTGCCAGTCGGAAAGCTTCGGGCCGTTCAGCTCGAGGAGGATTTTGATCACCGGTGCTTTGCCGGATGGCTGGGTAAAAGAAGCGTCTATGAGGGTGAGCGGGTGGATTTCTACCTCGTAAGAAGTCTTGAAGACGCAGGACGTTCCTTCAACAGGGACCGAAGCCACGTGAATGCCCGCCGGGATTTTTAACGACTGCTTGAGGGTTTGTTTGGGGCTGAAGGTGATCAGGGTGGTCGAGGGAACGGGCCGCAAATAATGAGGCCAGATCAGATGCATCAGGTCGTGGACGATTTCCGGAAATTCATCATCCAGCTTTTGTCGCAGCAGGGCGGTAAGGTAAGCCACTCCTTCCAGCAGCCGTTCCACGTCCGGATCGGCCGAAGGCCCGCTCAACATAGGCGCCAAGGTCGGATGGGCTTTGGAAAACTCCGCGGCAAGCTCTTTTAACTGGGTCAATTCCCCTTGATAGTAACGGTTAAACATACTTTAGCTCATAGCAAATAGTTAAGCTCATAGCTTTTTAGCTCTTAGCCCCTTCCTTTTTGCTATGAGCTATCAGCTATGAGCTATATGGGTTTAGCCTCGAATATCTATTTTTCCGTCCGAGTCGATGACGGTCTCGAAAAAAACCTGCGTTCTCGATTCCGTTGCCAGCTTGGCGGCAATTTGAAAACGCAAGGAAAGATTGTCATCATCCTGGGGAACAAAACTCACCCGGACTCCTTTCAACCGCGGCTCATACTTCTGGATCGTTTGCCGGATGGACCTCTCGATCTCCCGCACAGATTCGGCGGAGAAATG
The DNA here is from genome assembly GCA_029857975.1 of Deltaproteobacteria bacterium. The sequence goes on from JAOUFX010000067.1 coordinate 905, forward strand.
ACGTAAGTCCGTAAAGTCCGGAACTCCGTAATCCTCAGCAATCGGAACATTTCCCTGCTTGGTGTTGAGGATCCGCTGCAAATGCCCCAAGACCGAATCGACAATTTTTCGGGGGTCCTCCCGGCCGCGCCTGGTCGGCTCTTTTTCCCAGGTACGCAGGCGGTCCAGAAGCCTTTCTTCGCGCATAAAGGGTCAACCCCTATGCTTTAATCGTTGTTTTCCAACTGTCCATTTGCTCGGTCTTGCCCAGGACATGGGTCCAGGTTATTTTTTCATAGGCGAAGGAAACTTCCTCCAGATGAGTAAAGTGGGCCTGGCCCGGGTCCTGGCAGTTGGGCATGATGGCTTTGATGTCTACCACGGTGGCACCCTCCAGCTTATGGGTAAAATAGTGTTCCATCCCGGAGCTGGTGGAGGGGCGGTACCACTTGATGATCACTTCGCTCAAAATTTCGTTGGTGACCAAAGCCTTGTACAACAACGGGGAAGACTTGTCAAAGACTTTGGTAATGATCACAGGGGTGTGGACCCTCTGGCCGGTTGGCGAACCGCTCTTGGGATCCCGGGGAATGTTGACATCATGCGTGAGGGCCAAAACCAGCACCTCATTATCGTGGTCTGATTGGGCCAAGGTGGCCACGCTCTCCTCAGTCATCGCACCCTTGGTGATCTCCCCCTGTACTTTCCCTTTAACATACAAATAGGCCGGCGTTGGCATAATTCATTTTCCTCCTTTTTTTTATTTTTTATCCAGCTTTCCAACCAGCGAAAGGGTAAAGAAAGCGCCCATATATTTGAAGTGGGGCCTGACCTTGAGTGACACCTTGTACCAGCCGGGCTCCCCTTCGACGTCTTCCACTATAACCTGGGCCTCGCGCAGCGGCCTGCGGCTTCTCACCGCCGGCGATGGGCTTTCCATATCGGATATGTACTGGCCAATCCACGTATTGAGCTCCCGCTCCAGATCCGTCCTTTCTTTCCAGGTTCCGATATTTTCTCTTTGAATTACCTTTAAATAGTGGGCCAACCGGCTGATGATAAAAATGTAAGGCAACTGCAGCCCTAATTTGTAATTGAGCTCCGCTTCTTTGCCGGCCTTGCTGATGCCGAAGGATTTCGGCTTCTGGACCGAGTTGGCCGAGAAGAAGGCGGCGTTATCGCTCCCTTTGCGCATGGTGAGACCGATGAATCCTTCTTCGGCGAGTTCAAACTCGCGCCTCTCCGAGATGAGGACTTCCGTCGGGATCTTGGTCTGAACCGCTCCCATGGATTCGAACTGGTCCAGCGGGAGGTCTTCGACGGCTCCTCCGCCCTGGGGGCCGATGATATTGGCGCACCAGCGATATTTGGCGAAACTGTCGGTGATCCGGGAGGCAAAGGCAAAGGCCGCGTTCCCCCACGTATAGTGGGAGTGGCTGGCGGAAACATCCTCCTGGTAATTGAAGCTCTTGACTGGCAGCTTGTTTGGTCCGTACGGCAGACGCAGGAGGAACCTGGGGAGGGCGAGGGCCACATAACGGGAGTCCTCGGACTCCCGGAAGGAGCGCCATTTGGTATATTGCGGCCCTTCAAGGATGGACTTGATGTCCTTGAGATTGGGCAGCGTGCCGAAATCAAGGATGCCAAAAAAGTTGGCGCTGGCCGAGGCTACAAACGGGGTGTGGGACATGGCCGCCACACTGGCCATGTACTGGAGAAGTTTGATGTCCTGCGGGCCCGGCCCGAATTCGTAGTTGCCGACCAGGGCGCCGTAAGGCTGGCCTCCGAACTGGCCATATTCGCCCGAATAAACCGTTTTGTAAAGGCCGGACTTAGGCACTTCCGGGGCATCTTCAAAATCTTCCAAAAGCTGCTCCTTATTCACATTCAGCATTTCCACCTTGATGTTTTCTCTAAAGTCGGTCCGGTCGACTAAAAACTTGAGGGAACGCCAGGCGGATTCAAGCTTCTGGAAATCTTCATGGTGCAGAAGGGCATCGAGCTGCAGGCTGATCTTTTTATCGATGGCAGCGATCATGTCATCCAGAACCGCTTTGGAGACTTTGACAACTTCCCGGCCAGGTTCCAGCAGCTGGCTGATTAAAGCCTCCACCCCCCTGCGGGTGATGGAGTAGGCCTCATCGGTCGGTTTGAGCTTCGTGGCCTGAACAATATCCTCCAGAAGGGAGGGCTGTTCCACTGCTTGCGCTTCGGCAGCAACTTTCATTTCTTTTTCTTCAGCCATAGATGATCCCCCTTATTCTTCTATCCCCATTTCCTTGAGGAGCTTTTTCCTGGCGTCTTCGTCCTTGACCAGGTCCTGGATCTTTTTTCGGAATTCCGGCACGTTGGACAACGGGCCCTTGAGGGAAGCCAGCGCTCCCCGTAGTTCCTGGAGGCGTTTTAACTCCGGGACTTGCTGGGCAACCGCCTCGGGGCCGAAGTCCTTCATGGAACCCACCTTGAGCTTGACACTCATTTCTTCGTCGGGCTTCCCGGAAATCCGGTTGGGCACAGTGAGATTCAGGCTGATCCCCTGGGCTTTCAGGACTTCTTCGAAATTGTCCTTGTCGATGTTGTTGGTTTCCCGTTTCTCCAGCGGGCGATCATCGGGACTCCCCGTGAAATCGCCCATGACCAGCACCTTAAGGGGAAGTTCCACTTCCTCCTTGGCATCTCCGGTCGCCGGGCGGTAGACGATGTTCACCCTCTCTTTGGGGGCTACGGATGACTCTTTCGCCATACTCCTTTCCTCCTTTCTTCTTTAGTTAATCTATCACTTTTTTCCCTTTCCTAATCGTATCACCTCGGCCAGGTCAATCTTGGCGATGCGGTTCATGACCTCGGCGGCTTTCTTCTTGGACTCTTGATCTGTTTGGGAGTCCAGGCCGAGCCAGACCAGCTTAAGGCTTTTCAGGGCAACCAGCGGGTCGTATTCTTCCAACCGGTAATCGTCTATGTCCTGGAGGATCTGCTCTAAATGAGGAAGAGCGAGTTTAACCTGGTTGGCGCTTACCAACAGCTGGGATAACGCCAGACGCCAGAGCAATTTCTCCCGCTGGGAAAAATTGGTACGTAATTTTTGCTGCAGCCGCTCCACCGCCTCAAGAAGTTTTCCTTTCTTGATCAGCGCCTGGGCTTCTTTCACCTCAGCTTTCATCAGATCTTCGTCCTTTACCGTTGAAGCGGATCCGGAAGGAGAAGGCGATCCTGCCGCCATGAAACCGGTCCCGAGGGCCATTCCTTTCAGCCATTGCTTAGTTTCGGCATCGGCGAAGGGAGTTCCGTCGGCAAACGACAATTCTTCAATGCCGGCAAGGCGTTGAATAAAAAAGGCCGTTTCCTGGCCAACCGCTTCCCGGGCTTTCTCGTATTGGCTCCCCATACGGGCCAGGGCCTCCGCCACCCAGCGATGCAGATCTAACCAGAAAATATTCTGACTCATACTCGCTTCGGCCGACCTTACGAGAGCTTCGTCATTCCCCTTGTTCTTCAAGTCGTTCAGCGGATCCTTGATAAAGGGGGCGGGAGGGGGAAAGGGGGTTCGACCGTCAGTTGCCGGGGGCAGGGCTTCCACTTTTGACCACATGGCGATTCTCGCCCAGCGATAGACTGCAGGGCGGGAAAGATCTTCTTGGCGAAGGTAGGCGGACGCCTCACGAATTTTTTGCAGGCCTTGGTTGATGGCCTCTTGGGCCTCTTGCGGAGATGAAATTGCCGTGGGAGTTTCTGCCTTCTTCGCCTCCGGAGGTTGGGGAGACGTCACTTGCGGGGCTGCTGCCGCAGGCGTCTGGGCCGGAGCTTTGGGCTGCTCCGGACCTTCGGAAAGGGCGGCCAGAGAATTTATATATTCATGAATGGGACTTAAGGCCGGAGGCTCTTCGATATTCTGGCGAAGGAATTGTTCTATTTTTTCCAGGTTTTCATTGAGCTGAACGAGCTGATCCTGGACCATGGCAGCCGGTGGCACCTGGCTCAAGGCCGTTTCGGTCTTTTCCGCCCACCACTCGATGGCCCCCACCCGGCCCCTCATCCGGGCTTTGGCCGGAAAAAGGTTGTCCCAGAACTGCTCCAGGAGATCCCGGTAAAATTGGAGACCGATGGTCAAGCCCTCGATCTTGCGGGTGTAAATCAAAGCCACAGCAAGATAGCTGGCCACCAGGAGATCTTTTGATTTTTGGGCCAATATTTCCGAGGCCAGATTGACGATCTTTCCCCAGTCGACAGCGCCCGCGGCCGAGGGAGTGGAAAGCTTTTCCACTTCTGCCTGGAGGTCCTCGAAAATGGGATCGTACCGGATGTCCGAGCCGGCGGGCTGATCCGGTTTGATCGGCTCTTTGCCTAAGGATAAAATGTCCACTGTCTACCCTGTTTCAATAGAAATTACAAAATGAAAACTTCAAAATTTAACAGGACACAGATTTACGCAGATAACCGCAGAAATGAAAAGACGCTATGCGCATAGCGCTAAGCGCTAAGCAACTTTCTGTGTACATCCGTGTCCCACAAGGAATTTCTTATTTGCTGATCGCTGTTTGCAGCTCAGCAGACGCAACCGACCACAGCCGTACAAAATCAGAGGCCACCAAAGGGCGTTTAAAAACAGCCAAAAAGGCTTTGGCCAAAGTTCCCCCCATAAAAAGGGCGTTGGGAATACCTTCTCCCTTCTTCTTGAAATGGAAATGCCAGAAGCGGATCCAGGCCGATGGGTCTAACGGTTCTTGATCCAAATGAATAAAAAATTCTTTCTCCTCCTTCCTGTGGAGAACTTGCCTTTCCAGCTCTTCGAAATCCCCTCTCTTCCCGGCGAGTTCCTCCCAGCCGGAGGAGGGGAGTTGGATGTTTTGCACTTCCTCTTCCAGTTGTTTCAGCCCTTTAAAAATCCGGGTGGATAAGTATTCCATCTGGTTCCAGGTTATTTCACAGGCCGAAGGCAAAAGATCCCAGACCTCCTCCCAACCGTTCAGCGGCCCGAGGCCCATGATTAAAATCGGATAAGGCCGGCCCAGGCTGTCACTGCTATCTCTTACGATCCCGCAAGCCAGATTCTCCTTCTTGAAGCCCCTGGCCCAAAAACGCCAGGAATAAAAAGAGGAAGGATCCTTGGGAGACCCCACCTGTTGAAAACCATTTTTTACCCATTCCGAGAACCCCAGCGCCAGTGGACCGTTATGGCCCAGGTTGAAGAAATCCTTCATCGCTGGATGCTTGCCAGAAGCAGACCATTGCCATGGTTGGCTGGATTTTATTGATCCCAACATTTAACAGCATTCCTTGGCGCCTCCCTCGGGAGGGCCACGAACTTTCCTAAAACCGGCTGATCGCCGCTGAATTCGTATTTTAGCCGAATAAACCGAATGGCCAAACGGTCCAGGGCGGCTTTTTCTTCGGGAAATTCCTTGGCGAAAAAAGTCCGCATTCCTCCTTTGAAATCTTTTAAAAATTCAGGGAAGGCCTGATAGCCTGTATATTTCTTCTTCAGGATCACGTCGCCGACTTCGATCTGTAAAAGGACATCGCCACAGGTATCGGGAGACCATTGAAAGCTTTTGCTGACCGGATAATTAAAGTTAACCAGGCTTTGCGTACTGCCTCCGCATTGCATCTCCAAACGGGTACTCTGCGGTTGCAGGCGGGCCTGGGGATTGGCGGCTGTGGGCAGCGCTTTAACATGAATGGTGTAATTGGTTTTGGTCACGGTTTGTTTACTCGCAGCGCTCTGCTGGAGAAAAGAGAAAAAGGCGGGATCGAAAGGAATCGCCCCCCCTGAGACTTCTTTGGCATAGTGACCCCTGTGGACCTTCCAGCTTATAAAAGGCGCAGCCGGCCCCTTGATAAATTTCCACACCGGCCCTTCTTGGCTAAAGAGAAGCTGGGTCGCTTGCTGAGCGGTCGCCCCCTGGGTTTCCGCTATAACCATCTGTTCCCATTGATTTTGAAGGTAGCAAGCCGTTTCCATCCGTATATAATGGCCGAAAAATTCAAGTGGCCCGGCTATCAATTTTCCGACAGTCGCTTCCGATGGCTTCCCGCTGGACAGCGCAGCTTTTAACTTGGTTAATGCTGCCTGGGCGGCAAAAAAAGGAGATTTACTGGTCGTGGGATCTTCACCAAAAACCTGGGCCGCCAATTGATAAGCCTGGTTTCTGGAGGCGGCAACGGGAGCAAGGGCCGCCAGAGCGTTGCGGTACTCCTGATAGGCCTTGAAAGTTTGGGGTAGCTCAACGACGGCTGCTCCTTGCCGACCGAGGCTTTTCTTGCCCTTGGTAAGCAGCTTTTTTCCTCCTTCAGCAGCCTTGGCCAGCAATCCTTCTGCTGGCCCCGCCGCTTTGGCCGTTTGCAATTGATAAACCTGGCTGATCCAGAGGGGAATATTTTCCCCTTTGCTGTAGGGCTCCAACTCCTGAGCCAAGCGGTTAAGAAATTCAAAATAGGGTCCCTGTTCGGTGGCCATTTTAGTCGCCATCTGCTGCCATTCTTGTTTTCCTCGCAGCCTTTCGACCCCTCTCGGGAAGAGGATGCCGAACTGATCCCAGGCCTCCAAACAGACCTTCTGATACCATTTCTCGAAGGATGCTTTTTGGTTGGCTAATTGCAGGGGATCGGGAGGAGCTGCTTCCACTTCCTTCAGGAAGGCATCCATCATCTCCTTTCCCTTGCGGGTGAAAGCGGGGGCGATGATGGTTTCTCGCGGTTTGGGGTCGCCCCCTCCCCAGAAATCCCCGAGAGTAATAGGGGAAAGGCCCTGTCCATCAGCCCAGACTACCAGCCACTGAAGTTGGGAGCCTTTCAGGCCGAGAAGATGTTTTAGCCACGATTGGAGAATAGCAATCTCTTTGTTGATATCCGCCGTATCAGATCGCCAAACCAGATAATACAAATACAGATTGCCAAACCTTTTTTTCACTTCGGGAGGGGCTACCTTTTCCGCTGCGCCCGTGGGAGGTTCATAAGAGGGTTGAGGTTTCTTTTGGAGGTTTTCCAGGTCCTGGCCTTCCAGGCGGGCTTTTAAAAGGCCAATGCGTCTTACCAGATGACCTACATAGGGGCCGATGGCTTCATCGGGAACCGAGTCCGTGAGCCGGGCTAGGACGCCCCCCATCTGTTTATCGAAAGAAGCCAAAAAGCTTTTCTGGAATAGGGCGCAATATTTTTCCTTGAGGCCTGCTTCCACTTTTATGCTTTCATGCAACCCGAACCGGGGGACTCTCCAGCTGCGGTTTTCTCCCTCCACCCTGAGAATCGCCTGGCGGAATCGATCCATGGTGGCCAAGTCGGTCAGAATCTCGCCCTGTAAAACCGGGGGTTTCGCGAATTCACGGGAGACTTCCCGCAGGGTCTTAAGATTTTTAACGAAGGAGAAACTGAGGAGGCCGCAAACGGCGATGGCCAGGGTAACCCAGGAGACCAGTCCCAAATTTCTGGTGAGCGTGCGCCACTGCAGGGCGCGCTGGGTGGGAGCAAGGAGCCCCCTCTCCTTGGGTAAAATCTGGGCAAAGAAATCGTGGAGAAATAGCCCTTTGTTCGTTCCGGGCAAAACCTCTTTTTCCCCGATGAGTCCCAACTCCCTTAAAAAGTGGGAATAGGGACTCCCTTCCTGGCGCCCGCTGCTGAAGAAGAGCCCCCTCAAGGTCGGAGTTTCTTGGTAGGGGCTTTCCCGAAAAGCGACGTCCATGAAAGCTCCAAGGCCCTGCTTTAAGTGGTCGAACTCTTCCGGGAAAAGAAGGAGGCCTGGATCGGCGGTTTTCGAGGGGGTTTGATGCAAAAGAAGGATCCGCAGGTGGCGTAAATGCTCACCGATGTTGCTAAAAGCCTGTTCCAGAAAGGACGCAGCATCGGTCGCCAAATCTTTCTTAATGAAACCCATGGCCTGGTCCAGACTTTGGGCAGGAAGGCGGTCGCAAAACTGGGCCATCCCTTGAACCAGGTCGCATTTGGTTATCAGGATGTAAACGGGAACTTTGGTTCCCAGGACCCGCATCATTTCTTCGATGCGGCGGCGGATATTGCGGGCATCTTCTCCCAGGGTTGCCGAAGGTGCCTCCATTAATTTGTCAGCCGCAATCGTAACAATTAAGCCATTCAGGGGTTCTTTTACCCTATATTTGATCAGCAGGTTCAAGAATCTTTGCCACTCTTCTTTATCCCGTCCTTCGTCGATGGGGATGGCGTATCTTCCGGCCGTATCCAGGATAACGGCCTGTTCAAAA
>JAOUFX010000896.1 GCA_029857975.1 Deltaproteobacteria bacterium
TACTCCCTCATACATATTCTTATCATATTGACATTTCACAAAATATTTTACATCAGGTGAATACCAATACCGAATCCAACCTTCCACGCCAAACATAGTGTTTCCCGAGGTTATATTTTTTTGCTTATACTCCAGCTTAATAACTCTATATTTTCCTGCTTGAACCTGAACATCTTCCCATCCCAAAATTTTAAAAGTTTCCGCCAAGTCTAAAGTTTCAATACCAGACAAAAAGCCAGTCAATATAGTTTGTAAACAGGTATCTTGCCATTGCTTGCCAGGATTAAGAGGAAAATTTAGAAGTCTCTTTCGAGCTCCTGTATATTTTATCCGTTTGTCTCCCTTGATGTTATAAATCTTATTCAAATTTGATTTTTCAAAAACTATTTTTTCAAATTTCATATTTTCAAGAATACACGTATCCTTAGAAAAGTTTAATGTGTAACTATTTTGATCGGCACCTACAACTTCAATATTTCCCTGAGTAAAGATCCACTTGTCCCCCACATTCCAAACTGGTACTTCAACCCTATCTTGCGCAGATGCCATTGCTGGAAGAAATACAATCAGCCATGCCAAAAAAGCCATCTTCTTCATTTTATTACCCTCCTTAGCGGTTTTTAGAAACTCCCTGCGGTTCATGTCATCCTCCTTTTTCCTGATCGAAGCGGACATGGCCTAACCCCATTTCTTTTTGTGAGCTTGAATGAATAACCGGGTTTCGGAACCAAAAAATAAAAAATTCCCAAAGGGAAACTCTAATTCCCCGTGGGGCATTCGAATCGGCATTTTCAAGATCCTTCTTTCCATAATCTCCCCCCATGGGATAATATGCCGTCCCAATTGAGACCGGCAGGAGAAGCAAGGGGAATAAATGCCGGGAAATTTGTAAGCCCATGAAAATATATGAAAAAATATTTTTTCAAGATGCCCTTCACCCTTTACTAAAGTTTTCTATGGCGATAACTCACCGATCATTGAAAAATTCTCTTGAGATTATTACCCCGCTGATATATACAAGACGGTATATACCGTAGGATTTTTTTCAGATTATCCTTCCCTGCAAAAGAATTCCGGCGACCGGCCAGGTATATAGGGTAAAAAATCATGGAAAGTTCGAGCCGCGCCATCCGGATCGATCTAAATGATTTCAAACTTCATCTTCTTTTCAGGAACAAGACTCAACTGACCCTTCATTTCAACTCGCCGTCCCGAAGGTTTTATCTCTCAGTAATCGCCCTGGTCGTCAACGAGATGAAAAGATTGGGGAAAATCAAATCCATTTCCCTCCAGGACCATCTTGACCTCCTCGCTCTCCTCAATGAATCCGTCGGAGGTGCAGCCGGATCCTCGGATAAGGAAAATCTGCTGCCGCGGATCTACATAAAATGGAAGAACGCACTTCCCAATTTGGAAGAAGCTCCCCTTTTCAAGGTGCTTGGGAAGAAAAAGGAAGAAGGGGAAGGGGCCACCGGCAAAATCTATTCATTTACTGATACAGAAAAGGATGGATGGGCAAACCTCTTTGATTATATGGGAAGCGATGAGAATGTGAGGCTGAAGTTCGCCATAGATAAAATAGGGGTGGGTTTGAATGAAACTTCAATTATCTTCGGGGATTTTCGAAATGGGGAGGCGTGGGATCAATTCATCGCCAGCCTGAAAAAGGAGGAGGAGAAAGAAGCACCTGCTCCGGTGGAAGAAACTGCTGCTCCCGAACCGGGCGCAGTTCCGTTCTCTCCGCCTCAAAAACCGAAAATCTCCTGGCTGTCCATGTATCGCTGGGTCATGCTTGCGCTCGTAATTGGGATCGTGGCGGGAGCGATTTGGAAAATATATTTGAGCCCTGGACCGATTCCGATTGCATCCGTTGAAAGAATGAAGTATCCCCTACCGGATAATCCATCCATAGCCGTACTCCCGTTCGCTAACATGAGCGAGGATCCGAAGCAGGAATTTCTTAGCGACGGGATCACCGAGTCCATCATTACTGCCCTTTCCAAAGTACCACGGCTATTTGTGATAGCCCGAAATTCGACCTTCACGTACAAGGGAAAATCGGTAAAGATTAAGCAAGTAAGCGAAGAGCTTGGTGTTCGCTATGTGCTGGAAGGGAGTGTTCAGAGGTCGGCTGACCGAATCCGGATTACTGCTCAAATGGTCGATGCGCTCACAGGACATCACATTTGGGCAGAGCCAT
>JAOUFX010000895.1 GCA_029857975.1 Deltaproteobacteria bacterium
TCGGCAAAATCTATTCATTTACCGACGAAGAAAAGGATGGGTGGGCGAATCTCTTTGATTACATGGGAAGCGAAGAGAATGTGAGGCTGAAGTTCGCCACAGATAAAATAGGAATTGGTCTGGATGAAACTTCAATTATCTTCGGGGATTCTCAAAACGGTGAGGCGTGGGATCAATTCATTTCCAGCCTAGAAAAAGGTAGGAAAAAATCTGAGCCGATGGAGGAGACTGCTTTTCCCGAACCACCTGCAGTTCCTTTGTCTCCTCCCCAAGAACGGGAAATCTCCTGGTTTTCCGAGTATCGCTGGGTGGTGCTGGTCGTCGTGATTGGGATCATGGTAGGGGCGATTTGGAAAATATATTTCAGCCATTCCCCGATTGAGGTTGCCTCCGTTGATCGAATGAAGTACTCCCTGCCGGAAAATCCTTCTATTGCTGTGCTCCCGTTTGTTAACATGAGCGGTGACAAGGAACAGGAGTATTTCAGCGATGGGCTGACTGAAGACTTAATTACGGATCTCTCCAAGATCTCCGGCCTTTTGGTGATTGCCGGCAAATCGACTTTCACTTATAAAGGAAAACCGGTAAAAATCAAGCAGATTGCCGAAGAGCTGGGGGTGCGTTACGTCTTGGAGGGAAGCGTCCGCAGAGCTGGTGACGAAATCCGCATCAATGCGCAGCTCATTGATGCTTTGACTGGCCATCACCTATGGGCAGAACGATATGACGGTACAATGGGCAAAATCTTTGCTTTACAGGATCAGATCACCAAGAAGATCGTCACTGCTCTGGCAGTGAAGTTAACCGGGGATGAGAGGGAACGGGTAGCTCAGAAAGGGACTGACAATGGTGCGGCATATGATGCGTTCTTGAGGGGATATGTGCATTATTTACGCTTTACGCCGGAAGATTCCGCAAAGGCAGTCGCTTCTTTCAAGAAGGCTATCGAGCTGGATCCGAATTACAGCCGGGCTTACCCCGGCTTGGCTGCGGTTTACTATGAAGCCTCATTTTCGCCTGCATTGCTCAAAGGCCTGAGAGTTTCCTGGCATGAAGCTCGTGCACGGGCGATCCAATATCTCCAGAAGGCGACGAAAGGTCCAATTTACCACTCCGTCAAATCCCGAATGTATCTTTGGAAGCGTCAACATCAGGAGGCGATTTCAGAATTGGAGCAGGGGCTCGCCCTCGATCCCAACGATCCGGTTTCCCATTTATATATGGGATACGCTTTGACCTTGGCCGGCAAGCCGAGGGATGGCGTTGAGTTTCTCAAGAAAGGGATGCGGCTCGACCCTCATAATCCATCCCGGTATCTGATTTTTCTCGGCGTAGCCCACTTTTGCATGGGGGAATTAGAAGAGGCAGTGGGTTTGGTCGAAAAAGCGATGAGACTCAACACCGAAAATGCATCCTCGTGGGTGGCCTGTCTGGCGTCTTTTTATACCGCCGTTGGCCGTGATCGTGAAGCGCGGGCCTTGATTGAAGCTCTAAAAATCGAAGTGAAAGAGGTCATGATTCCTGGTGCCGTCAATCTGCGATTTTTCATGAATTCTACACCCTTCAAGGATCGCATAGTCGCCGAACGGTACGCCAACGGTCTTCTCAAGGCAGGGGTTCCTCCGGCCAAAATACCCGGTGGATATTTCCCGGCGTTCAAGGAGAATCAACTGACTGGAGAAGAGATCAAGAGCCTGCTCTTTGGTTCGGCAACCACTGGATATATTTTTTATCCCCAGCAATTTTGGACCAATTATAAAAAGAATGGGGAAGTAACTTATGACGGGCCATCCACCGCGGGCGGGGTAAGTTCTGACATTGGTAAGAGCCGGATTGATGGCGATATGATCTGTTGGCAGTACCAGAAGAGATTCTGGGGAGTTGAGTATTGCGGGACGGTTTTTAGGTACCCCGGAGGCTCTTACGAGGGAAAAGACGAGTATTTCCTTTGCACCGACTTTGGATTTTCAACTCTTTCCGTCGCGAGGTGATTGTAGCAATTTAAGAGATACCCAATTTGCTACATCGTGCCAATCTCTGCACTTTGACAGAATTTTTGGAATCGAAAGTATATCCAAACATCATTGAGTATCGATTGAAATCTACATCTTCTGGGAAATTATGTCAACCGAAGAGTTCAGGATGTCAAGCCAATTTAGAAATGTCTGGTTTTTGCCAAAGTAGAAATGTCCGGTTTTCA
>JAOUFX010000897.1 GCA_029857975.1 Deltaproteobacteria bacterium
TTTTAATAGAGTGACGATGAGAATAAAAAGGGATTTCGCCCGTCAATTTTTCAACAAAGAAAGGCCTTTCAGGCCGGGGCCCAACAAAACTCATTTCTCCCTTGATGACGTTGATCATCTGCGGAATTTCATCAAGCCGCAGCTTGCGAATAATCCCGCCAACCCGTGTTACGCGGTTATCATCCACCATGGCCCAAACAGGCCCATTTTCCTCGGCGTCAATCCGCATTGAGCGGAATTTAAAAAGGTTAAATATTTCCCCATCTTCGCCAACTCTATCTTGTTTGTAAAATATGGGACCTTTTGAATCTAATTTTATCGCCATGGCAATTAATAAACTCACCGGGAGAATAATAGCGAGACCCAGAATGGAAATTGCGATGTCGGTATATCTTTTAATCTTTTTAAAAATCGGCGAACTATTAAAACCGTTTGAAAAAATAAGGGAACTGGGGTAAAGGTTTTCCAACGAGAGTTTTCCGACAAGCTGCTCGGTAAAAGCTATTCCATCATCCACACGGATGCCTTTCAGACGGCAACGTAATAGCTGGTCGAAAGGAAATCTTCCCCGCCTTTCGTCTAAGGCCACAACGATTCTGTCAACCTGACCGTCTTTGCAGATTGAAGAGATCTGGTTAAAGGTCCCGATAATCCTCTGGTGCATAACCTTTTGTAATTCTTTCACTCCTCTCATCAATAAAGCCTACGATTTCAAATCCTTCTTGGCCATTTATTAAGATTTCTTTTTCGATTCTTTGGGCCAACTCACCCGTTCCTATAATCAAAATCTTTTCTTTGAATATACTTTTATTGACCATCCAGGGATATATAAGTCTCCATGCGAAATTCATCAGAAATATTATAAAAAGACTAATCGTAAAAAAACCCCGGCCAATCGCCAAAATAGGGACGGAATAGTAAGTGACCGCCAAAATTATGGAAGAAACTCCCATGGCTTCCAACATTAAAATTCCCATCTTCATCCTTGCACGGAAATTCCTAAACTCGTAAAGGTCAAAATAATACATGACCGTTTGCATCACCACAATGATCAGCATAATTTTCCAGATTAAATAGTCTGTGTAGATCACCCCCTTTCCTCCTCCAAATCTGAGAATTCCTCCTAAAAGGACACCACTCAAAATGAGGAGGCCATCGACAAAGGCAAAGATAAAATTAAACGATGATGGGGGCTTGTATCCGTTTGTTCCGTTCATAATTAAGTCATTAGGTCATTGAGTCATTGAGTTATTAAGTCAATGAGTTAATTTTTCATATAAGACCCATAATATTCGGAATAATGCTTTGATGGCTTTAGTTCTTTCTGGTTAAAAACCACCCCCAGAATTTTTTCTTTATCAAAAGAATTCAACGCTTTGCGAATGGCGCCCCGGGGAGTGCGCTCAGCCATTACCACGAGAATAACTCCATCGACCATCTTGGAAAGCAAAATGGGCTCCGAGGTAGAAAGAACGGGCGGTGAATCGATAATCACATAAGTATCCTCTCCAAACTCACGCAGGGAAGTTATTAATTCTCCCATCTTCCCTGACCCGATCAACTCCGATGCCTTTGCAGAAGGCTTACCCGCCGGGATGATCCGCAGGTTTTCTTTCACCGAATTTATCAGAATTTCTTCTAAAGGGACTTGATCTACCAGGTAATTCGAAAGACCTTTGGAATTCTCAAAGTTTTTAAAATAAATACTGGGCATTCGCATATCGGCATCAATTAGAATCGCCTTTTTGTTAATTTCCTGTGATATGGTAACAGCTAAATTCATGGCCACTGTGGTCTTCCCCTCCTGAGGGACGGCGCTGGTTATAAGAATCGAATGGGGCGGATTGGGGTCATCGAGGAAAATGTGTGTTTTCAATTTTCGGAATTGCTCGGCCGCAAAAGAATTTGACTTGGCAATCAGAAATGGAATCTCTCCCACCGCCGGCCCGCCTACCTCTTCTATTTCCACTTCCAGATATTTCTGAGCTGGCAGTTGTTCTCTGGATATTATTTCCTCCTCGAAAATTGCCGAGAGAGGTTTTTCTTTTACCTTTTGATGCTTTTCCTTTTCTGCTTTTTCAAGGGCTCGGTAGACACGACTCATGGCTTTTCCTTTTCAAACCGCAAAGCGCATAGAGCAGAGCGCATAGTGGATTAAAAACCTCATAGCAAATAGCTCAAATCTCATAGCCTTGCGC
>JAOUFX010000898.1 GCA_029857975.1 Deltaproteobacteria bacterium
GAAAGGACCTGGTGGGGGAAGATGGTGAGGGCCTCGGCTTCAGACCGGGAGATGGCCAGTGCCATCGGCGTCAACATTTCCACGCTCTTCACCGGGGTCTTTGTTTTCGGGGCCATGCTGGCTGCCTTGGGGGGAGCCCTGGGGACCCCTGTGCGGGTGGTGGCCCCAGGGATCGGAGCGGCCATGATTATCCAGGCCTTCATCATCACGGTGATCGGGGGACTGGGAAATCTCAAGGGCGCTTTTGTGGGAGCCCTCATTGTGGGCGTTGTCAGCTCGTATGGCATTCTGCTCTTCCCGGTCTTCGAGCTCTTCCTGATATTCTTGATCATGGCTGTGGTTTTGATGGTGAAACCACAGGGACTCTTCGGGGGATGACCGATGAAAACAAGACTGGCGATCCTGATCCTGGTTGTTCTCTTAGCCCTGCTGCCGGCTTACGCCGGAAAATATGTCCTTTATGTCGCCATCCACATCCTGCTCCTCTCCATCTTCTCCCTCGGGTTCAATCTCCTGTTCGGGTATACCGGACTCCTCTCCTTCGGGCAGGCCGGCTTTTATGCGGTGGGGGCGTATGGCTGCGCCAAGATCCTCCTGGCTTATCCTTCGCTCTTAGTTGGGATCGTCGGGGGAGTGGTCATTGCCGGGGCTGTATCCTTATTGCTGGGATTTCTCTGCATCCGGCATACGCGCATCTATTTTTCCATGCTTACCCTCAGCTTCGGCATGATGATCTTCTCCCTGGCCTGGAAGTGGCGGGATATGACCGGAGGGGATGACGGCCTGGTGGGAATTCCACGGGCCCCTTTAGAGATCCCGGGCCTCTTCAAAATCAACATGGCGGCCATGGAAAATTATTACTATGTTGTCCTGGCGTTCGCTATTCTGGCCATCTATCTTTTCCATCGGATCGTCCATTCGCCCATGGGCCTAGCCATGCAGGGCATTCGAGACAGCGAAACCCGCACGGCCTGTATCGGGATATCCGTACGAAAATATCGCCTCCTCTCCTTTACCATTGCCGGGCTGTACGCCGGGCTGGCCGGGGCCCTGCTTCCCCCCTTGGAAAGCACCGTAACTCCTCCGCTGGCTCATTGGAGCCATTCGGCGGAACCCGTGCTGGCTACCCTCTTAGGGGGGGTCTACGCCTTCTCCGGGCCCATTGTGGGATCGGTTCTCTTTTACCTGTTGAAGGATATCATTGTACGATTCACGGAGTACTGGCTGATATGCCTGGGGATTATCGTCGTGGTGCTGGTCATGGGATTCCGGGGCGGAGTGGTGAGTATCTTCTTGAGAGAAGGGGGCCGGCGGTGAAAGCGATCATCCGGACCGAGAGCCTGGGAAAGTATTTTGGAGAGATGGCCGCAGTGCACGAGGTCAATTTAACCCTGCAGGAGGGTCTTTTCACTTCGGTCATCGGACCCAACGGAGCAGGGAAGACCACCCTCATCAACCTCCTGTCTGGTTATATGCTCCCGGACCGGGGTACAATTTATTTCCGGGAAAAAGAGATTACCCGGCTGGGGCCGGATAAAAGGGTGAAGATGGGGATCAGCCGGTCTTTCCAGGTGATGAACATCTTTCCCCGGATGACAGTGTTTCAGAATATTCTCCTCCCCGTCTTGTCCCGTCTCAACAAAACCTCCAGCGCCTTTTCTTCTCTGCAAAGCCAGAAGGAAGCGGTAGGGGAAGCGGAGAAGATCCTGGGGGAGGTGTGGCTGCAAGAAGAGAAGGATTTCCCGGGCGGGGAACTTTCCCATGGGGACCAGCGGCTCCTGGAACTGGGAATTGCCGTGGCCACCAATCCCCAGATTTGCTTCCTCGACGAGCCTTCCTCGGGTATGAACCCCATCGAAAGAATCAAAGTCCTGGAACTGGTGAAAAAATTAGCCGCCGAGCGGAAGACGACGTTCATTATCGTAGAGCACGATATGGATATCGTCTTTTCCCTATCCGACTGGATCGTGGTCATGAACCGCGGGGAGGTCCTTGCGGAAGGCAAGCCCGGTGATATTCGCGAGAATCAGGAGGTCAGGGACATTTACCTCGGAGAAGAGATATGACCGCTATTCTGGAAGTCAAAGAGATTATCACAAGCTATGGGCAGAGCCAGGTCCTCCATGGTATTTCCCTGGTCGTCGGTCAAGGAGAAGTCGTCTCTTTGTTAGGGAGGAACGGAGTGGGGAAAACCACC
>JAOUFX010000899.1 GCA_029857975.1 Deltaproteobacteria bacterium
TAAAGTGTCCTGGGGCAGTGTTTCGCTAAAAGCGACGATGGCCCGCAATTCTCGCAGCGTCCGCTCATGGTTCTCGGAGAAGAACATCTTCGGATTGCCGCGAAGGGCGGCTGTTGTGATGTTGTGTTGCCCGGCCAACGCGATGAGGGCCTTGAATGCCTCCGCATCTTTTAAGATCGGCTCGCTGCTGTCGTGTGTCATTTTAGTGTGGACATCGAGATGAGTGATACGGTGCTCTACACAAAATTGAACGAGTTGCAGTCTCGCCTCCTCTGTTAGGAAGGATGAGTTTGACCATACCCACATCCCAAGACCCTTTCTCTGTTCAGCATTCAAAGACAGTGGCATGCCAAGTGTTGCTATGAGCAACCATATAATAAAGATAGGCATAGGGGCTTCTAACACGGATCTGAGTTGAATCCCGACAGGAGGCCGGTAGTTGCTACACGATTGACCTTCTTCTTCACACCTATTACTACGAATAAGCGTCACCTTCGAAAACCTTCCTCTGACAGAAACTCGAGTGGGTTCACTTGAAAGGAACCTCCACCTTTGCGCAGTAAAGTCTCTTCATTCGGCCTGACCGAGATCGATGAGAAGCCTGGTTTCATTCATTCGTTTAACTGCTATTATACTAGACCATGCTCGAGCTGATGGAAAAGGTGATTTAACCCGACAGGCCCAGCTTTTTTATGGATGACATCAAGCCCTTCCTCTCTCGATTAACAGCAACTCATCATTTTAGGAACGCCCCCCTATTCCAAGCTCTTTCACTCCTTCTGACATGATCCCACCACTTCATCGCAGACTTTCATGCAAACGCTACAAGTAAGTCCTGCCTGTCGATAGGTTCTGCAAGCGAATTTGTTCATAGAATAAGCTTCACCCTGTCCAGGTATCTCCAAAGCTTTAGCCGGACACTCTCGGATGCAGGCATCGCAATCAATACAATAATCTCTTTGTTCCAAAGGGGATGACTCGAAAGCAATCTCAGTGAGTAGGCAAGCTAACCTAACCCGAGGGCCATATTGCGGCGTAATCAGCAAGCTATGTCGACCGATAGTTCCTAGTCCAGAAAACTTTGCTGCATGCTTGTATGAAAAGAGTGCATCTAGAGATCTCTGATCAACTGGGCATCCCGCAGCCGGTAAGGGCAGAGATCGATATCCTTCCTTCCGAAAGAGATCAGATAAATCATAAACGGCCTTGGTCAATCGGCCGTTTAGGTAATCGCTATGGGGCCCAAGAAGCTCTCCACGTTCAGCCTCCCCGGCTCCCTTGAAAGGTTCCAACAAGGCCACAACCTCTTTGTAAATTTCTTTGCCTACAACAATTACCGACTTTACACCTGGCAAAAGAGAAGTAGCTCGGTCTTTCAATTCTTTTGAAGTGGATGTTTCTACGGAAGCCACACCAATGAGTTCAACCTCCAGTTTGCTTTTCATCTCCTGAATAAAATGGTGATCGAATTTTCTCATACTATTGATCTCCTCCCAATTACTATTTTTGAATTAACTTGGTGGTAACGAATCCTTGTTTTCATTTGTTCACTGTTTCCATGAACCGGAGTTTGATCCACACCGGGTCCTTGGGCGGACGGGCGGGGGCAGGGCTTTTGTCTATTCTGACCACCGCCAACCAGGGGCCCGGTTCGGTTAGCCAGGTCTCCAATCCGACCTCGAATTCGGTCATGGTGGTCACTACGGCTACGTGCTGGAGGCCCGCCCCCCGGCCCATAGCAGCTAGGTCCGTCACCGTTGCGGTGGCAGTAGGTTGGCCACCGGTCAACTGGTATTCACCGTTGTCCCATACAATGTGCAGCAGGTTAAACGGTGCCAGGCGAGCGATGGTCACCAGCGCACCGGGATTCATTAGCGTACCGCCATCACCGTCCAAAACGATGACCTGTTGTTTAGGCTGAGCCAGGGCCAACCCCAACCCGACGGACGGAGCCAGCCCCAGGCTGTTCCAGATGTAGAAATGCTGCGGTCTGTCGCCAGTACCTGCCAAGTCGAACTTGGCATTGCCCGGCCCGGCAACAATCAGCGCCTGCGGCGCTCGGCTCACCAGATACCGCGTCGCCCCCAGGCGGTTGATAAACCCTGTACCCTTTATCTCTTGTCCCTCATTTCCCATTGCCAAGTCCTCCATCCCTCTTCCCTTATCCTTCATCCTTCATCCTTCATCCTTCCTTCT
>JAOUFX010000900.1 GCA_029857975.1 Deltaproteobacteria bacterium
CCGTCTTTCTGGAGGCTTGCCGGACCGTATTTCTCATCCCCATGGTTCTGCCCCCCATCGTTGTCGCCATCATCTGGAAGGTGCTCTACACCCCGGACATCAGCCCGGTTCTCTGGGCCCTCCGGTCCCTTGGACTTCCAGCCCCATCCCTGATCACCGACCCTGATCTCGCCCTCTGGGCCATTATCATAGCCGACGTGTGGGAATGGTTTCCGTTTACCATGCTCATGCTCCTGGCGGCACTTCAGATGATGCCCGAAGAGCCTCTGGAGGCCGCCAGAATCGATGGGGCGGGCACCTGGCGCCTCTTTCTCTTCATCGTTCTTCCCTTTATCCGTCCGGCGCTTCTCGTCTCCGGCCTCTTCCGGTTGATCGACAGCATCAAGGCCTTCCCGCTAATCTACATCCTCACCAATGGAGGCCCCGGAACGGTAACCGAGGTGACCAACTATTACGTCTTCACCCAGGCATTTAACTTCTCCTATCTCGGTTTTTCCAGCGCCATCACCGTTGTGATGGTTACTACCACGTTTTTACTGAGCTGGTGGATCATGAGGATTGTAGGGCCGAAGGTGGAAATTGAATAAAACCTCTCTTCCGAAACGCCTCCGCCGGCAGCGCATACTGGTCTATGCCGTGGTCATCGGTCTCATCGTGATGGTCATGTTCCCTTTTTTATGGCTCCTTCACATGTCGGTAAAACCGGACCAGGACATTATGAGCTTCCCCCCAAAGCTGTTTTTCAAGCCCACGGCCGACCATTACCTGGCGCTTTGGAAAACCGATTTTCGGCGCTCCTTCATGAACAGTGCCATAGTCAGTGTGAGTACCACCCTTCTTTCCATGCTCATCGGAGTTCCCGCAGCCTATGCTCTCTCCCGCGCCAATTTCAAGTCCGACAAACAGCTTTCCCTATGGATCCTCTCCAGTCGCATGGCGCCGCCTATCGCCTTTACCATCCCTTTTTTCCTCATCTACCGTTACCTGGATCTGCTCGATACCCTGCCCGGCCTGATTATTATCTACCTCACCTTCAATTTGTCCCTGGTCATCTGGATGATGCGAACCTTCTTCGACGGCACGCCCCGCTCTCTGGAGGAGGCCGCCTGGATCGATGGAGCGAGCGTCTGGGGCAGTTTCTTAAAAATCATTCTCCCCTTATCAGCCCCCGGCCTGGCCGCCACCGCCATTTTTTGCTTCTTATTCTCCTGGAATGATTTCTTCTTCGCCCTCATCCTAACGCGCACCCAGTCCATGACCGCCCCGGTGGCCGTAGTAAATTTCATGAATTACGAAGGATGGGAATGGGGGAAGATCGCGGCCGGTGGAACCATGGTAATGTTGCCGGTGGTAATCTTTTCTCTTATTGTGAGGAAATATCTAATCCGTGGTTTAACGGCAGGGGCCATCAAAGGGTAACAGTGACCTCTTTGTGGCAGCCGCGAAGCCCTCAAACGGGCCGTCATTCCTTCCTTTTCCTCAGAGCTGAATTTATCGAAATAATTCCACTGTTTCTCCGGGAAGTCTGAAAAGCCAGAGCAGCCCTCAAATACGCAACAATCAGAGGGTGAGGACTCTCGGGCCTTGAAGCAATTTGCGGCAGAAAAAGCGTAGCAACATAGAAGGGGTGATCAAATAGTTCCACAATTCTAACTTCCCCATTAAGATCGACCCCTGTGATTTTGAGCTGTTCCTTACCGATTTTATCTCGGAACTCTGGATTGAGACCGTAGTTGCAGTAGAACCGCTCCGTGACTTCTTGCTGGCCATAGGCCTGATGGGCATGTGATCCTGGTGTAATCTTTATAGTCTGAGTCTTTCCAATAAGTGAAAAGGCCAATTTATTAATGAGCAGTGTTGGTGCACTCGGGGCAGTTTCTTCGTGTTCTGCATCCGGGATACTCAGCACATTGCGTGCATACTCTACCAGAGCATATTGAAAGCCTCCTCAGGTTCCAACAAAAGGCCATCCTTTTTCACGGGCGAAGTGGATAGCCTGAAGCGCTCCATCCATACTCTTGTATGGAGTCCCGGGAGCACACCAAAGAGCGTCAAATTGCTTGAGTATTGTCCCATCAAACCCATTTGCCAGCGACTCAGTTGGAAGCCAAGAAGAATCCACTGACACTGACAGAGCCTCAGCGGCATGGCCCAATGCCTGGTTCGTGGGGATATGCGAGATTCGACTTGGAT
>JAOUFX010000068.1 GCA_029857975.1 Deltaproteobacteria bacterium
CGGCCAAGGTCAAGCGGCTGGGAATTCCCGATGTGTTCGTGGAACACGGACCTCAGGAATTTTTACGGCATAAATATGGGATAGACGCCGCAGGGATTGTTCAGGCAGCGGAAAATCTTTTAAAATAAAAAGTGGCAACAAACCTGGCAGTGTTAGTGAGCAGCTTCTTTGGCGGCCTGCAAGAGGGGGAGAGCAAAGTCTTCCGGGGTAAGCATGGGGGTCTGGGCTTTCAAGCCATTGAGAGTATCTCTTACAACTCGCCGGATCTCTTTTTCATCTTGAGCCTCCAGGCCCTGGAGGTTTTTTTCCATTTCCTCTAGCGCATCGCCGGGCTGGATAAAAAAATCTCCGCAGAGCAATACCTGATCGATTTTCTTCTGCGGATCAATGGCGACGTGAGCAATGATCAACTTGCGGGCTTTATATCGGAATTTTCCTTTTTTGTATCCAGACGGAAGCCCGGCAAACTTCTGCCTGTTGGACCTTTTCCAGATCCATTCCTGCGAAGTATAGAAGGGCTGAAGTGTCTTCAAGACCCCTTTCTCTTCCGGGGTGATCTCTCCAGGGATCAGTCTGACGCCCAAGACGCGCTCCACATTATGACGCACGGCCTCGTTAAATTCCTCCCAAGAAGGCATGCGACCGGTTACTTTTTCTACGCTGGTTACGTAATCCCCAAGCTGGGTAACGGATTTGTCAGCAAACTTTTCCGGTGGAATCTTAAGAACTCGTGCGGCCAGGTCCACCCGGGGGGTTCCGATGTTCATAAAACTTCCCAGGTATAAGGTGTTTTGAATCAGAGCTGTGCCCAGCCCGGAAATCTTAGTCGGGCCGATTTGGACATCCCCGATGTGCCGATACCAGGCCTCCGTGGCTCCGAGGCTTCGCAGCGTGCCGGTGATGACTTCTCCTTGCCAAGCCCTGGCCGCTTCTTCCAGGTTTTCGAACCATTCGCGATCCAGGAGGGCGACCGCAAAGCGGGTCTGGTCATCATAATAAATGCACCCTCCCCCGCCCACCCGGCGGGAGATGTCCACTCCCAACCTCTGGCATTCCTGAATATCCAATTCTTCATCTATATCCTGGAACTCTCCCAGTTGGACGCAGGGTCTTTGCACCCCAAAGGTTAAAATGGTGTTCTGTGCTTTTTGCCCATGCCGATTCCTGACCTCGATGATCGCCCGCCGCAGTGGCTCGTGTTCCGCCAGACTATCGTAGGTAACCTCCAGCAGACGCAATTCACCCATGGCCAGAATCTTACCGGATCAGCAGGCTCGGAAGCCAGAGAGCGATTTGGGGGAACATGATAACGATGAGCAACCCAAACCCCTGAAGGATAACAAAGGGAACGATGGAGCGATAAATATCCCCCATGGTTATCCCGGGGGGTACAATGGCCTTCATGTAAAAGAGGTTGAAACCGAAGGGTGGGGTTAGGTATCCCATTTCCATGTTTATGATAAAGAGAACACCGAACCAGAGAGGATCAAAACCTAAAGATGTAATCACCGGGACAAAGACCGGCGTGCAGATCATGATAATCCCCGCTGGGTCCAGAATGCATCCCAGGACAAAGAAGACCGCCTGCATGGTGAATAGGACGGCATAACGGCCGCCGGGGATGGATAGCAACAATTTTTCCATCAATTCGTGGGCGCCGGTTCCCGTATAAACCGAGGTAAAGCAGTAGGCTCCAATGAGAATCCAGATGATCATAACTGTAAGATTAGCCGTTCGATAGCTGGACTCTTTTACTAAGATCCAGGTAAGCTTGCGGTAAACAGCGGCAGATATAAACGCACCCAGAACGCCTAAAGCAGCTGCTTCGGTGGGGGTACAGACCCCCGCATAAATAGAACCCAGGACCATGATGATGATGATGACAGGCAAAATCACAGCTTTCAAAGAAGCCAGTTTCTCTGGCCAACCTACCCTCTCCTCCTTGGGAAGCGCAGGCCCGAGGGAAGGCTGTAAGAAACACCGGATGCCGATGTAGAGGCTAAACAAAAAGGCCAGAAGAAGACCCGGGAGCAGACCTCCGGCAAACAGTCCCCCGACGGATTCTCCGGTTAGAGTAGCGTAAAGGATCATGGGCACACTGGGAGGAATTAAAATTCCCAGCGCTCCC
Source organism: Deltaproteobacteria bacterium (assembly GCA_029857975.1). The sequence continues at coordinate 2,129 of JAOUFX010000068.1, forward strand.
CCGCCAGAAATGGAGCCCATGGCAATCACTTTGTCGTAGTTGCGTTTGAGCATCGCGGGCAAGGCGATGAGGCCCATGGAAACGGTCGCGGCCCCACTGATCCCCGCCATGGCAGCGAAAATGGTACAGATCAACACGGTACCGATGGCGAGCCCTCCTCGCAAGGGGCCCATCCAGCGATGCATCATGGTGTAAAGATCTTCAGCCACACCCGACCGTTCTAATATCATCGCCATAAAGATGAAAAGGGGAATGGCCAGGAGGGTAAATTTCCCCATGGCGCCGTAGGTTTGGGCTGCCGCTATAAATAGACCTTTACTTCCCCACAGAAAATAGCAGCCCACCATCCCCACTCCGCCCAGGACAAAAGATAAGGGAAGGCCCAGGGCCAACAACAGAATAAGAGCCCCGAAGAGAAGGAGAGTGATAATTTCGATGCTCATGATTCCACCTCCTTCCCGGAGATGGCCAAAGCCAAGGTCCTCAAAAACTTCGCCAGCCCCTGGAGCAATAGCAAAAGCGCCCCCAAGGGAATCATCATTTTAATGGGATAGACCGGAGGGGCGAAGGAGGTGGGTTCCGTTTCACGAACCTTGAAGGAATCCCAGGCCATATCCCATCCTTTGACCAGAATAAGGCCGCAGAAGAAAAAAAAGAGGAGCCAGGTGAATAGATCGATGATCGCTTTCGTCCGGGGACGGAACCGCCCGTAAAGGATTTCCACGTTCACGTGTCCCCCGCGCTGGAGGACGTAACCTCCCAAAAGAATGACATAGGCCCCATAAATCATCTGGGAGATCTCTTGGGCCCAGATGGTCGGACGATTGAATAGATACCGGGCACAGATTTCATAAAGGATTACAGCTACCAAAATAATAATAAAAAGGCTGATAAGCTTCCCCGTTTGTTCATTGATCCGGTCGATTCCCCTGCAAAATCTCTTCATCTGAGCCTCAACCTTCCAGCCAACTCTGAGGGAGAGGGAATTCCCTCTCCCTGAGGCTGAATTTTAATCGATATAATCCAATTTTCTCAAAAAATCTTTCAGCATATTTACGGCTTTGCCGGCGAGCTCATCTTTGGCTGCCACTATATCCCACTGTTTCATGGCGACCTGCATCATCTTTTTCTGGTCTTCCGGTGGAAGAGTAATGACCTTAACGCCGTATTTCTTTTTCATCGTTTCCAGGGCATTCATTTCGCCCATGATGTATTCGTGCGAGCGGCGCCACACCCGCTCCTGCAAAGCTAAGTCGAGGACAAGCTGCAAATCTTTCGGCAAGGCATTGAAAGCATCCTTGTTAATGATGATTACATCCGTGCCGGACATGGCCAGGTTGGGCTGGATGTAATACTTGGCCACTTCGCAGAGTTTCATGGTCAGAGCCCCCTGGGCCGCTCCCCAGTGGGCCCCCTCGACTACGCCGGTCTTAAGGGAAAGGTATAATTCAGACCCCTGAACCAGAGTCGGAGATGCGCCTAAATCCCTAAGCAAGTCCGCGATCGCTCCGGAAGAGCGGATCTTATATCCCTTAAAATCTTCTATCTTCTGGATGGGCTTCTTCCCGATCATGGCCGTGGGATAAATCTTTTCCGTATAAAAGAGGAGGTTATGCTTGGCATGGGCCTCCTTCAGCATCCCTTCAAACCCGTTAACGAAATGAAAGTAAAGCCCCTCCCATGTTTCCCGGAAGGTCATGGGACAGTTTCCCGAAACCGCTGCGATGGGAATGATGGTATACCAGTAGGCTGGGCTCCCTGTTCCGCCATCTACCGTTCCTTTACGGGAGGAATCGAATAATTCTTTGGTGGGTACCAAGGCGGCCGCCGGGAAGAGCGTGATCTCCAGCCGTCCACCCGAGAGTTTTTTCAGATCTTCATCAAAGAATTTCTTCAGCGGCTTAAAAGAAGCGCTGGCCGCTGGCCAGTGGGACTGGAACCTCCATTTAATCACTTTTCCGGCCGAGGGTTGTTGAGCCAAAGCAGTGGTTGCTATAAAGAGCGCCAAACAACCTATAAGAATGATGCTCATCAACTTTTTTTCCATCTTGCACCTCCTTTTTTTTCCCGGCAATTCCAATGCCGGCTTGATTTCTGGTCTATCAATCTTGATGAACTCGAAAAAAGTCCTTTTGGCCCCCTTTTCGTCATTCCCGCGAAAGTGGGAATCCAGTAAATTAGCAGTTTGCGGAAAAACTCCAGATCGAGTCTTTGCGAGCGCAGCGAAGCAATCTCGTCTTTAAAGATTCCAATAAGTTATAAGATTGCTTCGTCGCAAAATCGCTTCTCGCAATGACTTTGAAAGAGTTATTCAACAACCTGCTAATTAAAAGTAAAAATCGAGGGTAAAAAATAGAGGATATCAGAACCGTAAAGAAATTCTTTTCCTGCCTTATATGGGAAAGCTTTATAAAAGTCAAGCAAAAATTTCGAATGAAAAAAAGTAAATTCCTATACAATCACGTTATTTCTTCTTCAGGCAAGGAATAAGCGGTTTAGGTGGGGTAAGGCTTTGATCTGGTTATTTTGTGAAAATCTGGCTATTCCGGGCTTTTCCACTTTTTTTGACGGAACGCTTCGTAGACTACCAGTCCTGCCGCCATAGCCACATTCAGGGAATCGATGCCCGGAGCCATAGGGATGGTAAACAATCCGTCGGCCTCTGCCAGTAATTTTTGGGGTAATCCCGCGCCTTCCTGGCCGAAAAGAACAGCAGTTGGTTTTGCAAAATCAATCTCCCAGAGGGACCGCCCTACTTGGACCGTTGTGGCCCAAAGCCGATAGCCTTGGGAACGCAACTTTTTCAAGCAATCCTCCATCTCTTGATCTTGCCGAAAAGGAACTCGAAAAAGGCTGCCCATGGAGGCTCGCACTACCTTGGGGTTGTAAGGGTCAATCATGTCCTGGCTTAAAATCACGCCGGCAGCCCCCCCGGCCTCTGCCACCCTGAAAATCGTCCCCACGTTCCCGGGATCTTGGAGCCCGGATAAAAGGAGAATGATTCCCTCCCTCTTGCAGATTTCTCCCCAGCTTCTTTCCTTCATCTCCAAGACGGCTAAAATTCCTTGATGGCTTTTCGTATCGCCTGCCTTACCCAGGACTTCGTCGCTGACATAAAGCCATTCGACTTTTTGGATCTGTTTCCGGCATAAGGAAAGTAATTCTGCTCCGCGGCTGTTTTTTTCCAGGCGGGGACTGTAGATGATCTTTCGGAATTGCTCTGGTTCTTTTAAAGCCTCTTCCACCAGGCGCACTCCTTCGATGAAATATTCCTTGCGGGTGCGGCGGTATTTGGCCTGATGGAGCAGGAGAATTTCCTTTATCTTGGTGTTGGCCTTAGAAGTGATCATAAAAGCAGTTTCGCGTTCCGAGTTTCAGGTTTCGGGTTCGCAAACTTACAACTTGAACCTTGCAACCGGCAATTTGAAATTTACTCTTCCAGTAACTCGGTATTCCAGTAAGAAACATCCACCATGAAATCCAAGAAGGGAACCCATTCTTTGCGCATGACTTCTTGAAGGGATACGTTGAGAGGCGGCGTCCAAGCGGGTCTCCTGGGCTGTGAGATCAACTTCATCCGGGCTTGTTCCGGGGTCTTTCCGCCCTTCTTGCGGTTGCATTGATGACAACTGCAGACCACGTTCCCCCAGATAGATGTTCCACCCTGGGAGCGCGGGATGATATGATCGAGGTTGAGATCGAGGCGGGGGAATTTTTTTCCGCAATACTGACAGGTGTTTTTATCCCGGGCAAAAATATTGTAGCGGCTGAACCGGACGCGGCGTTTGGGGACCCGATCGTAAGCGATGAGCAGAATTACCCGGGGGACCTTGATGACTCGATCCACCAGCCCGATGGTTTCATCATTCCGCTCGATGCTTAGCTGGTGCCAGCTCGCGTAGTCGAAGGTTTCGTACCGGGAATTTACGGCTTTGGCGATACCGGCATAAAGCAGACAGAAGGCGCGGCGAACCGTGGTAATCTGCACCGGTAGAAACGATTTATTTAAGACCAAAACGTTGGAATGGATCATCTCCAACCTCTCACCTGCATCCTTGACCCCTTGAATCCTTGAACCCCTGTATTATTCCTGTTCACCCCTTTGGCCTATGGAATCTTTCATTGCAAAGCTTGACGCAAATTCTCGCGGAGTTCCTTCTCCTCACTTTCAGCCACGGTTCTTAAATCTATCAAAATTTCTCCTTCTTGTACACGGGCGATCACTGGCGGGTCGCTTTTTCTCAATCTTTCCTCCAAACTGGCCACGGATGTTTTCAAGGGGCGAAGGGCGATGACCCGGGTAGGGAGTCCCTGTAAGGGAAGGGCTCCTCCTCCTACGGGCGAAATTTCTTCTCTTATCTTCACCTGACAGGAGGAAACAAGGTCTCTGGTCAATTGGCGCTGAAGTCGCTTGACCCGGCGTTCCAGCTTTTCTACCGGGCAGGTAATCATGTTGAGTACCGGAATTCTTTCAGCGGCCTGCTCATGGTTCCAATATACCCGGAGAGTGGATTCAAGCCCCGCCAGAGTGAGTTTGTCGATCCTTAACGCCCGGTTTAAAGGATTCTTTTTTATGAGATCGAGATATTTCTTTTGCCCCAGCATAATTCCCGCTTGCGGTCCGCCCAACAATTTATCGCCGCTGAAGGTGATCACATCCACCCCCGTCTCTAAGGCCTCTTGGACCGTGGGCTCCTTGGCTATCCCGTATGGAGACAGATCCACGAAGCACCCGCTTCCCAGATCTTCCAGCACGGGCAATCCATTCGCCCGGCCCAAAGCAACTAAGTCCTTTAAAGAAACTTCGGCTGTAAAACCCAGGACCCGGAAGTTGCTGGTATGCACCTTAAGTAATAAAGCTGTCCTTTCGTTGATGGCCCGTTCATAATCCTCAAGGTGGGTGCGATTGGTGGTTCCTACTTCTACCAGTTGAGCTCCGCTTTTTTTCATTACATCCGGAATGCGGAAGGAACCTCCAATCTCGACCAGTTGGCCCCGGGAAACAATAACTTCTTTCCTTTCGGCCAGGCTGTTCAGAGCCAAAAAAACGGCACCGGCGTTATTATTAACCACCAGGGCAGATTCGGCACCCGTAATCAGGCGGAGGATTTTTTCCACGTGTTCGTGCCGTGAGCCGCGCTCGCCCGAGATAAGATCGAATTCCAGGTTGGAGTACCCGCCGGCAATTTCCTCGATGTACTGCAGGGCTTCCGGAGCAAGCGGAGCTCTACCGAGGTTGGTATGCAGGACCACACCCGTGGCATTGATCACGCGTCGAAGGGAAGGACGGGCGGTCTTGGCTATTTCCTCATCCACGGCAGCAAGCAGTTCTTCTAAGGCAACTCCTACGGAGGCGGCTTCTTGCAGGTTGGCGCTGTTTAAAATGGCTTGGCGCTTCTGCTCCATAATTCTCCGGATGGACCCGACAATCAATTCCTTGGAATATTTTTTTAAGTGAGCTTGAATTTGGGAATGACGCAGAAATTCATCGACCGCGGGAAGGGCTCGTAGGTAAGGTTGTTTATCTTCAGGCTCCATACCTCTGTTTTTCACCATGCGGCCGTCAGGACCGGAACAATTTCCTGAGGGTCGGTAACTTTACGCATGTTGGAACGCATGGCCATATCAGCAACCGCTAATTTGGCTATTTCTTCCAGGCTCTCTTTTCCCGGAAGACCCTGGCTCCCCGGCCGACCACCTGGAGAGAAGAGTCGGGAATGGCTTCGGGGAATAGCGCGACATATCGTTCCCCCAGAGTGTCCAGGAGGGATCGCACCATGGCGCTGTCTTTCAGGGTCACATCGGTAACTACCAGGGCTTGGCGAATCCCCAGACCGTCCATTTCTTTAACCGTTTCCTTAAGGACTCCTTCACCGAAGACGATCTTGGTGGGAATGTGAAAGTTGAAAATGAAACGGTCTTTATAGCTCATGGTTATTCTTTCTTAAGGGGTTCCAGAATCTCCACCAGTTCGATAAGATCCTTATTGATCGTTAAGAAAGATTTGGGGGAAGCAAAATCTTTTGATTCCACATCCGTGATGCTGAGAAATTTCCTCTCATCGTTCAAGACATCCGAAAACCTCTTGCGATCTGCCGGCAGATAAACGAAGCCGGTGTATGCAGAATCAACTGTTTTAACCCAGACCCTTACCTTGCGGAATTTTGCCTGCACTTTTCTTTTTTTCTTTTGCATTAACCCTTCCCTCCTCGGAAAATGCTATCCTGAGGCGTTAAGCTATTTTATGATAAATAAATGGATCAGAACTGTCAAGAAATCTATTGGCCTTGCCCCCCTCACTTTTCAATGGGTTAATGAATTTACTTTGATTAACGGAGCCCGGACGGGAGGGTGATGAAAGAGGGAGAGATTCACCCTTCCGTCCGGGCCGGGCAGTCTCTTCCCGGACCCGGCGGGGAGATGCTGCGCTGGGCCAAAAGGCGGTGGTTCTTCCATGACTTGGAGCTTTACTTCCACCGCAGTAGCAAAGATAGATGTTATTTGTGCTCTCTTTTTGCGGAGGCAAAGTGAGGGGTGCCGAAAGGTTTGATCCCACCGTTTGGCCGGCGCGCAGCATCTCCCCGCCGGGTCCTGATAATCCTTCTGCAATCATGAGAGAAAATAAAAAGTGAAGGTGGGCAAGATCTATTGGCTGGGGCGATTTTACCAAGTTGCATTGTCTGGCCAATATTTCTCTGGTAGAATACAAATTAACAACTGGAAGTGACGAAAGTGAACTGCCGGGATTACAGGGAGCGGACGTGCCTAAAGTTATTCAAAAAAGTTCTTGGATAGAATTGCGGGTAGAAGTTCACCCTTCTCTTGGGGAAGTCGTTGCCAATTTTTTGATTGAGCAGGGTTCCCCCGGAATTATCCAAGAAAATGGTGTGGGGTCCTTAAAAGAAAA
>JAOUFX010000901.1 GCA_029857975.1 Deltaproteobacteria bacterium
CATGACTTCGAGAACGAAAGGCATACGCCCTGTTTTCTTAAAGTCCGGGGGACGGAGGTGGTCAAGATGGGAATGCTCTCGGAGGAGAGGATTCGGGCGGTCGATATCCGGCATACGGTTCGATTCCCAGTTCAAGCGCTGCCCCAGGGCTTCGGCCTCGATGTTATAGATATCGTAATAAAAACCCGGAATGTCCAACTGGTAATATTCGAAGACGGCCAGGTTCATCTCCACAAATTTTAAAGCATTTGTATAGGCCTCCCTCATATCCCCACCGCAGAGTTTGACCACATGCTCATTGATCTGGGCCACAATGGGGACTGTATCCGCTTTTCCCTCAAGAAACCGGGCGATCCTTTCTCGGGTACTGGGTAACAGCCTCATGTCGGCCTCCTGCCGAGACTTTTTTCAACGGCCAAATCCAGGGAGCTGATTTGGGAACATCGAGGATGTGCTAATGTAACCCAAGCTTTCGGATTATGCAAGGAATGGAGCCCAAAGCGGACCTGGAAATACAATTATCTTTGCTACAACCATGGAAGTAAAGCTCCAGGTTATGGAAGAACCACCGCCTTTTTGGCCCAGCGCAGCACCTCCCCGCCGGGTCCGGGAAGAGACTGGACGGCCCGAACGGGAAGGTGATTCTCTCCCTCTTTCATCACCCTCCCGCCCGGTTCGGCGCTGGAGAATCATCCCGGGCCCGGGGTTCGGGGCGCTTCGCTTGGCATCATGAGGCACTGGTTGTCTCCTGGATTGGGCGGAACAAGGCATCCCGCCTCATTCGGCGGAGACCCGGCTGGAAGCCTGGAGAATGGTTTCCTCCCGGGCGATGCTGCCCGCGCTCATCGCCCCGAACCCCGGGCCACGAATAGGAATTCTGTAAAAGTGAAGGTGGGCAAAAGATTAGCCAAGACATTGACAAAATTGTCCAGCGGTGCAATATTAATGATTAGCAATAAGCTGGCAATCCGCTAATTTCTTTAGAAAGGATTATCCTTTTGTAAGCGATGCCGGTTGCCGGGGGATCGGTTGGTAGTGGGGGACATTTGGGTTCACTTGCTGGGCCTTTCCCTAAAGCTTGATTTTGCTTGGAGGTGGATGATGGCGGAACCGGAACCGATTCGGAAGATTGGCACGAAGATCGCGATGGAGTGGAGGGACAGTAAGACCGCTGAAGTAGGGGGCACAGAGCGGATTCGCAAACTCAATCGCCTGCTCCATTCCTTCCGGCCCTCTTTGGACCTCCATCGGGCGCGCTGCTTCACTAAAACCTACAAAGAAATGGAAGGGTGCAGCGAGAAAAGAAAGATGTATCTGGCGACGGCGGAAACGATCGCCACCCTCCCGGTCGTGATCTATGACCACGAAAGGATTCTCGGCTGGCAAGGAAAGAAACCCAGAACGGAAAACATTTCCATCGAACAACACGCTCATTGGATGGTGGACGAGTTGGATATCATTCCGACTCGAACGTACGACCCCTTCGAGATCGAAGAAGAGGACAAGAAAGAACTGAGAGAGGTCCATCTGCCCTACTGGGCGCCGAGAACTTGCGTCGCGAAGTGGGCCAAGCGGGTTCCTTTTCCTGAAAAAATGCAGGAAAGCGGCATCGCCTATGTCGGCAACTATCTCCACAACGCCGGCTCTCATTTCCTGCCGGATTTTCCGGGCCTCTTTCAGGTGGGCTTCAAGGGCTACCACGAGAAGGCCCAAAGATTACTGAAGGGTCTGGACCCCAATGACCCTGAGGCGATCGATAAAAAGGATTTTTATGAAGGCCTCGTGGCTGTCCTGGAAGCCATCAAGAAGCTCGGGGAGCGATACGCCGAAGGAGCCGCCCAAAAGGCCCAGGCGGAAAAAAACTTGGTCCGCAAGAAGGAGCTGGAAGAAGCCGCAGCCATGTTAAGCCGGGTTCCTTGGAATCCTCCCACCACTTTTTATGAAGGCCTCCAAACGACGTGGTTTGTCCAGTTGCTGTTGAGTATCGATGGCACCGGACCCTCGAACAGTCTGGGTCGTTTTGACCAATATATGTATCCTTTATACAGGTCCGACGTTGAAGCGGGACGCCTGGATGAAGATTCAGCCAGGGAGATGCTGGAAGAATTCTACATCAAGTTGACGAACATTGTGGACGTGACTCCCACCCAGTTGGCGATTAATGGGCGGGGTTATTTCCGATTCCAGC
>JAOUFX010000902.1 GCA_029857975.1 Deltaproteobacteria bacterium
AGTGGAGATGAGAAGGGACAACGTTTGGAAATATTGGGTGACCTTATCTATAACTGCTGGGGGTGTTGTCGCAGCTTTCTTGTTTTTTACCGCTCTGCTCTGCAGCCTGATGGTGGAATCCGATTGGTGCTCCTGGTGGCCCCATATTTCCGTTGCGGATACATTGGAGTTTGTGAAATCGACGGGTTACTGGGGAGTCGGTGTCTCCATTGGCATCATGGTTCTTCATTCGTTCGTTCCTTTTCCGGCTGAATTCGTTGCTGTTGCCAATGGGGTGGTTTTTGGCCCGGTCTGGGGCACGGTGATTACCTGGCTGGGTGCCATGATTGGCGCCTTTCTTGCGTTCGCCCTCGCTCGAAAATTCGGCCAGCCCTTTGTTCGGAAGATGCTGACGAAGAAAAAGGCTCAAGCTGTAGACAGATGGGTCGCGAGGCACGGCGTGGGAACATTATTTATTAGTCGCTTCATACCGGTGATTTCATTTAATTTGATCAATTATGCTGCGGCGCTCACGAAAATATCCTGGGGGACATTCGTCTGGACAACCGGCGTGGGAATTCTGCCGATGACGATTCTCATGGTGGTCATGGGAAATCAAATCCACACCCTCCCCTGGTCCATTTGGATTCTCCTGCTTCTTGGCGGGTTTCTCATGTTTCTGTTGCTCCACCGTTATTTGCTCAAACGGGTGCATTAGCTCCCGTTGTATCATTAAGATCTTTAGATTTTCTCCAATTTTGACTCCAGGAATTCTATCGGGGGGTCTTGGAAAATATTAGCAACCAGGAGCGTGTATAATTCTCGCCCGGCGCCTGTGAGCGCAATTCAAGGGGCAAAGCTTTCTTATCCGTTATGGATGGTGAGAGAGATTGTGCACGGAGGAATTGATGCTTGCGTGGAGAATATTTTGTAAGGGACAAGATACTGCCTGGGCAAGGAAAAGTGGAATCTCCGATTCCTTGTGGCCGTTACCTCAATGTCTCAGAGAAGCCATTGACCTATGAAAGGAGGATGAAATGGAAAAAACCGGCATAACTTTTTATGGAGCGCATTGGTGCCCGGATTGCCGCCGGAGCAAGCAATTCCTTGGCGAACATCAGATTCCATTCCGGTGGATTGACATTGAACAAAATCCGGAAGCAGAACAATATGTCATCCAGAAGAATAATGGAAAACGGATCATTCCAACGATAGAGTTTCCCGATGGTTCCATTCTGGTCGAACCTTCAAACGCGGATTTGGCGGCAAAGCTCGGGCTTAAAAGCAAGGCCAGCCGAACCCACTATGATTTGATTGTTGCGGGAGGCGGGCCTGCCGGGTTGACGGCGGCGCTATACGCCGCTCGGGAAGGGATGGATACCTTGGTTATCGAACGAGCGGCTCCCGGAGGTCAGGCCGCCACTACTGAACGGCTGGAAAATGTCCCTGGCTTTGCCGATGGGATCGAAGGGGCCGCGTTTGGCAAACAACTTTACCGGCAGGCCTTAAAATTCGGCGTCGAGATACTCGAAGCACAGGAGGTTGCAAAAGTTTTCAGCCATGATAATTACCACTGCATTGAAACAGCGGACCGGAGCACCTACAGTGCCAGTACCTTATTGATCACAACAGGCAGCCGGTACAGCCGGTTGGGAATTCCAGGGGAAGACAGCTACATCGGCGCCGGGGTTCACTTTTGTGCCACTTGCGATGGCCCCTTTTATAAGGGGCAGCAGGTGACTGTTGTCGGAGGAGGGAACAGCGCCGCCGAAGAAAGCCTATTCCTGCTCAAATTTGTTCAGCGAGTGACGCTTCTGGTTCGAGGGAAGGAATTGAAAGCATCAGAGATTATTCGAGAGAAGGTTCGGCGTCACCCCCAAATTGACCTCCATTTCGAGACCGACGTGATCCAATTTAACGGTTCGAAGGGCAAGCTCACCGGCCTCACAATTAAAAATAGAGGGACGGGGGCCGTGGAAGAGGTCCAAACCCCGGGAGTGTTTATCTTCATCGGCCAAATGCCCAATACCTCCTTTCTTAAGGAAAGTAGCATCCTTTTAGATCGTTGGGGTTATATCGTCACTGGGCACAACCTTATTCATCTTCCCAGACGGCCGACGGGATATGAAAAGAGAGAACCAGAATTTCTTGAAACCAGTGTTCCAGGAATTTTTGCCGCTGGCGATGTCCGCGCCGGGAGCACCAAA
>JAOUFX010000069.1 GCA_029857975.1 Deltaproteobacteria bacterium
TCCTATTAAATTTAAGGAGGTTATCCATTGGAAGCAACCATGAAGAAACATTTGGAAGGGGTTCGAGTTATCGATCTGACCGCCTGGCTGGCGGGTCCGTTTCTCAGTATGCAGTTGGCGGCATTGGGGGCTGAGGTCATTAAAATTGAGCGGCCCGGGATAGGTGATCCTACCCGATTAAGCGTTCCCTTTGCCGGACCCGGCGGAGTGCGGTTTGAAGGAAAGACTCGGGAAGACATTGCGCTTATCAATTTAAAGCGCAACCGGGGCAAGAAAAGCATCACCCTTGATATGAAAAGTAAGCGGGGGATGGAAATCTTTCGCATGTTGGTTGCCAAGGGGGATGTGGTCCTTGAAAATTTTGCTCCGGGTACCATGGAAAGTTTCGGTTTTGATTATCCCGCGCTAAAGGCGATCAATCCGAAAATCATTTTCTGTTCCATCTCCGGCTATGGACAAAATGGCCCTTACCGGGATCGGACAGCTTTTGATCTTACCATTCAGGCGACGAGTGGAATTATGGCCGTTACGGGGTTTCCGGATGGGCCTCCCCTCCGCTGCGGACCATGGATTGGCGATCTGATCCCGGCATTGTATGGGCTGAGTGGGATTTTAACCGCGCTGGCCTCGCGGGAAAAAACGGGCCGGGGGGAAAGGATTGACATATCCATGCAAGATTGTTGCTTCTCTATGATCATGGATGAGTCTTTAGATCTTCTCCTCTCCAGGGGGGTCCCCACCAGGCAAGGGAACAGGAACTCCAGAGCAGTCCCCTGGACTATATTCCCGACGAAAGATGGAAATATCGCCATCTGCGTGTACACGAATGACCAATGGAAGATATTTCTGGAGGCGATTCAAAGAGAAGATTGTTTAAGGGATCCTCGATTCAAGAATCTTGAAGATCGATTGAAAAACGCGCAGGAAGTGGAGGCGATTGTAACGGAATGGAGCAGCAATTTGAGCACGGCAGAGGCCTTAAAAAATTTAAGGGAGAAAAAAATCCCTTGTGATCCAGTCCTGGAAGTCAAAGAGGTGCTGGAGGATCCGCAGCTGAAGTCCCGGGGAATGATTCAAGAACTGATGCATCCCCTGAGTGCCAAAACCGGATTGAAGGCCGCCGGATTCCCCATCCGCTTTTCTGAGCTTCCCGCAGAATATCCGGGGCCAGCCCCTTTCCTTGGGCAGCATAACAAGGATATCTACGAGGGATTATTGGGCTTCTCCCAGGAGGAACTGGAACAATTGGAGAAAGAAGGAATTATTTGAAAAGAAGACGATACGGAATTTAGCAGGATGCGGAAAAACTCCGCTTCATCGTCACTCCCGCGAAAGCGGGAGTCCAGAAGGTATTGAGAAGACTGGGTTCCTGCTTCCGCAGGAATGACAACATAAGGCCGAAAAGGACTTTTTCAGCAAACTGTTAGTACTTAACGCAATTGTAAAATTAAATACTAACTTTTCCACCCCCAATTTTTTTCTTTTATTCGACGGGCGGCCTTTTATCCCGCCAGGGCGCGATGGCTTCGAAAGCAGCCGCTGCCTTGAGAACGGTGGTCTCGCCCAGTCTCCGGCCGATGATCTGGAGACCCACCGGCAATCCTTCGGCAGTCCAACCGCAAGGAACGGAGATGGCCGGAAGTCCGGTCACGGTAATCGCATAGGTTAAATATAGCCATTCCAGATAATGATTCATAGGCGCGCCGTTGATCTCCTGGGGATAGGGCATCTCTACGGGAAAAGGAGGAGCGGCGACAGTCGGGGTGAGCAGCAGGTCATAGCGCTCAAAGAACTGGCGGACGCGGTGGTAGAGCGCTGTCCTCTCCTTCTCCGCCTCACCGACTTGCTGGGCAGTGAGGGGAAAGCCTTGCTCAATATTCCAGACCAGGTTGGGATTCATCTGGTCACGCCATTTTTCCAGCTTCTCAGCGTGCAGAGTAACCATCCGCAAGGCACGGGTGACATGGATAATCTCCCGGACCCGGCTGAAGTCCGGTTCATCCTGCTCGACGGTACATCCCAATTCGGTAAAGCGCTTAGCCGCAGCACCGGCAACGGCCTCGATTTCCCGATCCACGGGCGAAACTTTCAGGTCCGGGCTCCAGGCCACTTTGAACCCCCGGATATCCGGACGCTCGACGGCAGCAACAAATTCCTGCCCGTCCCCCGGGAGGGAGATCGGGGAGCGGTCGTCCGCTCCGGCAATCACGGAGAGCATCAGGGCCGTATCTCCAACCGTTCTGGACATGGGACCCTCCACGGCCAGGGTATCCCATCCCATAAAGCTCGGATAGATGGGGACCCGCCCGGCAGAAGTTCGAAATCCCACCACGCCGCAAAAAGAGGCGGGAATCCGCAGCGAACCCCCCAAATCACTTCCCGTGGCCAGCGGGCCGAGGCCGCAGGCCAGGGCAACGGCTGCTCCTCCACTGGACCCTCCGCAAGTACGGCTGAGTTTCCAGGGGTTGCGAGTGGGGCCAAAAACGGCGTTATACGTGTTTGCTCCCGCTCCGAACTCGGGGGTGTTGGTTTTCCCGAGCACGATCGCCCCGGCGGCCTTCAGACGCTGGACGACCAGGGCGTCCTCAGCAGGGACATGATGCTCAAAAATCTTTGACCCAAAGGTGGTCCGGATCCCGGCCGTAAGGGTAAGATCCTTGATGGAAACGGGGATGCCGTGTAAAGAACCGAGCTTTTCCCCTTGCATGATTTCCGATTCGGCTTTTTTGGCCGCCTCCATGGCCATCTTCGGGACCACCGTGCAGTAGGCGTTGACCTTGGGGTTGATCTTTTCCACCCGGCCCAGAAGAGCCTCTACAATTTCCCGAGGAGACAAGGTTTTTTTCTTCATCGCCTCGATCATTTCCGTGGCCGGCATAAAACCCATATCCGTTTTATTCAATTTTCTTTTCTCCTTTGATTAATTGGCTTCCAGTTCCTTGATAATGGCTTCGAGCTTGTCCTGATTGAGTTTGAATTTCTTGGCTACTCTTTCCAGTTTTTCGGAGGAAATTCTGGTGGAACCCTTTTCCCCCGCCGCCTTCTGGACGGGCTCCCATCCTTCCTCGCGAATGTTGAGCGAAACCAAGTCCCAACGGCTGTAATGTCCCATGCAGTCAAAGACATTTTTAGCGATGATGCGGTCATCCATATCCAGCTCAGCATAAACGATGGTCTCCTTGTTAAAAACGGGTTCAGCGAGGTAGGTTCCAAAGGGGCCGGCGATACAACTTCCCCCCATGGCCCAGTTGAAATTGGTGGTCTGCTTGAAGGGAAAGGTGTCGGGGACCTCGCTGGCCGGGAGGTAGAGGCCAGAGCTGACTACGAAGGTCTGGGTTTCAAAGGCGTATTCCCGAACGCAGCAATCCTGGTCGCAGGTATGCAAAGGGCCCATCTTCCCGCTCATGTCCCTGACCTTGGTTTGGGAATTGAAGGTCCAATACCCGGGCCAGCAACAGGCGTGGATCTCTTCTCCTTTTACGGCCATGGCCGCTCTCATCAGGATCATATGGTTCTCATAGCAGATCAGGCCCCCAATGCGGCCGATATCGGTATTAAATACCTGAATATCGCGGGCGTCTCCCATCCCCCAAAAAAACCTTTCCTGGTGGGTGGGCATGGTTTTGCGGTGCCGGCCTAAAATTTCTCCGTTTCTGCCGATAAAAAGCTGGGTGTTGAACAAGGTCTGGCTTCCAATTCGATCATCCTGTTCATTGATTCCAACCACACAATAGGCATGGGCGTGTTTTGCTGCCCGGCACAGCTGGTCGGTTTCCGGGCTGGGGATCTTTATGGAATTTTCAAAGAAGGCAATAACCGTATCCCTCCAGTCTTTGGACTTCTCGGGGTTCGTGTATCCAAAACTTCCCCTCCAATAAGGATAGGCTGGAATGCCCGTCTCGGGGGTAACGACTAAGTCAGCCTTCTCCTTGCCCGCTTCCTCGATGTACCAGCAATATTTTTCCACACTTCGCTTTTTGTCCATAAATACCGGCGTCGCCTGAACGGAGGCCGCTTTCACCATTTTTCCCATGGATCTCTCCTCTCCTGTAAAAAATATAAAATTCTACTCTTTTTTTTAAAAAAATTCTAAATTCCTCTTGGGCTTTTATTAGATGCGATCTCCATGCGCATGTCGCGGTCAGGGATCGGATAGGAATTCACTTTGCTTCGGTGGGGAATTTAGCCTTGGACCATTCTTTCCATCCACCTTTGAGGACGTAAACTTTTTTGAATCCCAAGGAAATGAGCTCCTGTGCCACCCGGGCACTTGTCCCCTCGCTGGGTCAGGCGCAGTAGAGGAGAAGAGTTTTCTCTTGGGAATATTTTTCAGCCCAGGATTTAGTTTGCTTTGAAGGATCCTCCCGGATTGCTCCCTGAATTTTTTCTTTACTGCCATCCCAATCTCTTCCGGCACGAACATCCAGGATGATGACTTCCGGGTTGCCGAGCATCGATTTCATTTCTTCTTTGGTGATACGGGGGACATCACCGGCCCAGGCCATGATGGTCCAAATACCGAACCCCAAAAAATATAGCGCAATTTTTAAACCCATCTTCCATATTCTTTCCGGCATTTTCCTACCCCTTTCGGTTGAGAATTGAGCATTCCTTTTCCTGGCTTCCCTCTACTCTTGGCCCCCATTCCCTTGAGGAGGGAATTATATAAATCGGACTTTGCTTTCTGTGCTTTCATTTTTAGTGTCGCTATCAAAAAGACGGAGATGAAAAAGGGGTTTGTTAGGAAAAAAATCCTGAGTGTAGCCTCTAACGGTCCGGCCATCAACATAACGCACGACGATTTTAATTGATTCCATACCCCATTAACCTTGCCAACCGTTTCCTCAGCCGCACGAGAACCAGAAAAGATTTTGCCCGCTTTGGGATTCATAAGAGCGCGTTCAACCCTTAAAACATTCTATAGGTATTCCTAAATATCGTCAAATGAATTGGTTTTAGTCCAATTTACTTGAATGAACTACCCGCAAGGTGTAGCATATAAACCTAAGCTTTGTCCTTTATCGATTTTTTACTATCGCCTAAAAAAGGCGATTTACCACAGAGGGCACAGAGGAAAGTTAAGATAAATCAAGGAAACAAACTCCTTTTCGTTACTTAACCCTGTGCACTCGTTAAGTGAAAACAATGAAACATTTTATCTGAGGAATTGATTATATGAGAGCACAGAGAAAAGATTGAGCTTATTTTGTTTTTTTAACTATGAAATGAATCTCCGTGTTCTCTGTGGTTTAAAAGAATCGCTCAATTTGGGTATCGGTCACATGGCCGGTTGACCGAGGAGGGTAGAGGAAAGTGGGAAGATTAAAACAATTCATCGGCCTAACTCTTTTCATCCTGATGTTAATATTTTCCATGGCCCTTGCGCAGGGGCAGGAAAAGGAGGAACTCTTAGGTAAAAAAGAGTCCACCCCCAAAAGCCTTGTGGAAAAAGCCAAACAAAAAGCCAAGGAGGAAATGAAAGCGGTCAAAAAGGATATCAAAAAGGCTGGAAAAGAGTTAAAAAAGTCAGCCGCCGAATTCCCGGACAAAGCTGGCAAAGAATTTAAAAAGACCGGGAAAGCCCTTAAAGAGACCGGCAAGGAATTAAAAGAAACCTCCAAGGGCGCCTTCGAGGGGTTGAAAAAATTTTTCAAGAAATTGCGAAGTTATTTCAAAGATTGATCGGTCTTTGTTCCGATCTTGAATCAGAAAAGGCCGGGAGAATCCTCCCGGCCCTTATTTCTTACGCTCCACCTGCCTCCGCCGGAGGAAAAAAATTGAGAAAAAAAATTTTTATAGAGCCAGGCAAGATTCAACGGCTATCTTAGCTGCTTTTTTTGAAGCGAGCCAGAAATAAGGATGTAAGAATCCCGTTTTCCATTTGAGCGTTCCCAGTTCGTCGGAAACCACCATCAGGCCGCCAATTTGGACTTGGCGAAAGGCGGCGACGGTAAACAGAGCGGACATCTCCATTTCTACGGCGAGGAGGCCCATCTCGGCATAACGTTTAACTTGTCTCCGGGTTTCCCGAAAGAGGGCATCCGTTGTCCAGATTTTCCCCGATCGCACTTTGACCCCTTCCTCCTGGCATTTCTCCCGGCATATTTTAGCAATACCCTCATCGGCCTGGCCCGCGACTCCCTCCGGCAGGGGGTAATGAATAGAGGTTCCTTCTTCACTCAAGGCCTCGGTAGGAATGACCAGGTGACCCACGGAGA
The DNA here is from genome assembly GCA_029857975.1 of Deltaproteobacteria bacterium. The sequence goes on from JAOUFX010000069.1 coordinate 6,219, forward strand.
GATCCGGTTGCAGGGAGCCGCAGCATCCGAAAGCAAAAATCTTCCGCGCTCCCATAGCGATCAGCCTTTCCAGAATAATCGCGGCCTGGGGAGCGCCAAGCGGCGTTCCGAAAACGGAAATTTTTTTCCCATCCATCCTTGCCGTACCGTAAGTCATGGAGGGAAAACGCAATCGCACCCAAGCGGTTTTTTTAATCTTCAGTTCCTTGCGGAGAAATTCCAGGTAAGGTTCAAAAAGGGTTAAAACAATGGGGTGGTCGATCTTAGGGTCACCCGGGATTTTCCGGGGTTCAATAAGCACGGAGTCATCTTCCATATTTCCTCCCCATGTTTATGAGAACCGGCGCCATTGAGTCCCCTGAGGGGTATCTTCCACAACAATTCCAGACCGAAGTAATTGGCGCCGGATGTCATCGGCAATTTCCCACTGTTTGGCTGCCCGGAGCCTGCTGCGAATATCCAGAAGAATATCCACCAGGGGTGCGAGAATGGGCAAAACATCCTTGGGACACTCGTTAAAACGGAGGCCAAGTTGAACGATCATTCCCCGAAACGTTTCCCGGGCCTGGGAGATCAGGTCTTCATCCTCGAAATCCTTGCAAGATTTCCAGATTATTTTATCCAAGGTAACAAGTACATTGATCAAAGCTTCCCCTTGATGATCCTGAAGATAGCGATCGAAAGATTCCTTGAATGATTTAACCTGCTCCACAAATAGTTCAGCGGCAGGTTCGGCGGCCTGGATTTTTGGGGGTTCCCCTGGTTTTTCTTCGGTGGATGGCGCGGCCAACCCTTTGAACTCATCCAGAGGGAGGATTTTTCCATCCTTGAATATCTTTTGGGAGCTCCGGTGGTGCAACGTCACGCCTCCAATGCCCCGGATGGAAACTTTTTCCTCCTGGAAGTCCAGAATACAGGCCGTGTGCTCATCGATGCCGAGAATCGGGATATCCTCGGGGAGCATTTCTTCGAGCCGAATCAATCGCGACTCCCCCATGTAGCAGAACCGGGTGTCATGGGTGCCCCCTTCGGCGTTGTTCCAGTGGGGGATCACGACGATATTCAGTCCCAACCTGCCCAACAGATTCATGCCCTCGATCCAATGCAGTTCTTCTCCCACCTTGTATATTTCGTAAACCGGAAGCGTAAACCGGCCGAGGGTCAGGGCGGCAGCGCTGGCAGCAATGAAGCAGGCGCCGCTTTGGACCCTTTCGAGAATAATTTGAGGAATGGGCGTCCCGGCCCAATTTTTTAGAGCGTAAGTGGGGCTTCCGGGGCCCACAAAGATGTAATCTGACTGGCGGAGAGTTTGAAAAGCCTTCTCTGAGTCGTAGGGGGAAATATTCGTAGAAGATTTGAAGGCCACAGGTTCCATGGTTTGACCGAGACGCTTTTCAAAATATTCCCTTGTCTTTTCAAAAAGGTCGTCGGCATTCATCTGGAAGCCTGCCGGAGTATCGATGAATACGGCCTTGACCGGAGGGGTGAGTTTCTGCAGGAGATCCCGGTGCACCCGGACCATCGAATCGGTTGTCTCCCCAGAACCCATGATGGCAATGACGCCGCGGCGAGTAGACATGATTCCTCCTTGGTTTAATTTACCGAGCGAATTTTGGAAAAGCAAGGAAGAAATGGAAAAACCATCCGGGTTGGAGCGTCGAATCAAGTCGAGAAGATCTCTTGCTATTGCGGAACAAAGAATTATGATGGCTTCGTAAAAAGTCCATCTGTCCCGCTCTGAGCGGGATTGCGCGCCTTGTCCCGCGAAACGCGGGAGAGCTTTTTACTTTGCCATCGCAATTTTGACTTTTTACGAGATCATCAATCATGTTATGATAAAAAATAAGTCTGATCGATTTTTTCCGAAGGAGGGAGCATGCCATTTATTTCCGGGTCAACGGCTTTTTTGGAGATTCTGAAACAGGAAGGGGCGGATTGTATTTTCGGCAACCCAGGGACCACCGAGCTTCCTCTCATGGACGCCCTGCAGGGCCAAAAGGAGATTCGGTATTTTTTGGGCCTGCACGAGGGAGTAGCCGTCTCGATGGCCGATGGCTATGCGATCGCCTCGGGAAAACTGGGGGTCATCAATGTCCATACCACTCCCGGAATCGGGAATTCGATGGGAATGCTGTACAACGCCTACAAAGCCAATTCCCCCCTTCTCGTCACGGCCGGCCAGAACGACCAGAGCTTCCTCATTACCGAACCCATTCTTTATTCTAACCTTCCCGACGTGGCGAAGCCTTGGGTGAAGTGGTCCTACGAGATCCTCCGCCTCGAGGATTTACCCCGGGCGCTACACCGGGCCGCAAAAGTGGCCGCTTCCCCCCCTATGGGCCCGGTCTTTCTTTCCCTTCCGGCGGATGTGCTAAAAGCTGAGGGAGAGGTAGATCTGGGGGCTCCCACCCGGATCGATCCTCGTCTCCGGGCTTCCCAGGCTGCGATCGAAGCAGCAGCCGAAATATTGAGCAAGGCGAAACATCCGATGATCATCGCGGGTGATGCCGTGGCCCGCGGCGACGCCCATGCCGAGCTGGCCCGGGTGGCGGAACTGCTCGGAGCTCCTGTTTATCAACAGACGGTATCGGGAACTTGTAACTTTCCTTCTTCCCATCCCCTCTCTTTGGGACCGATTCCCCGCGTCCAGAAAACAGCCCGCCAGGATCTACAGGATGCCGATGCGCTTTTTTCGGTGGGGGCCGATCTTTTAACCATGTCCTTGCCTTCGGAGATTGATCCGATTCCTCCCGGCCTGACCATCATCCATCTCCACCTTGACCCGTGGGAAAT
>JAOUFX010000904.1 GCA_029857975.1 Deltaproteobacteria bacterium
TACTAAAATTGGTCATTTTAAAAGGCCTGGAGTTTCTAAAATTTGATGAAAAAGCATCCAAGTATTTTACCGTAAAAGAAGGGAGGAAACCCAGCCAGATTATCGCCGGAATCACCTTTTATCTCGTACTCCTATTTGCCCTTCCTGCCTTCTTAGAGGCATTGAAACTTTCTTCGGTAACGAACCCTCTAACGGAGATGTGGAGTAAATTTACAGGGATTCTTCCCAACCTATTGGCGGCCTCGATTATCGGAGTTATCGGTTTTCTGGTCGCTAAGATTGTTCGAGAGATTATCGTCAATCTCTTAGTGGGCTTTGGAATGGATCGAGGGGCGGAGAGAATCGGGATCGATAAAAACTTAGGAGAGTTAAAGGCTTCCGGGATGGTCGGAACAATCGTTTATGTTTTGATTTTAATCCCTGTATTCGTTGCCGCCTTTGACGCTTTAAATATTGCCGCCATCTCCGTTCCCGGAAAAGAAATGTTAGCATTTATTCTAAATAAGCTGCCAGCCATCTTTGCTGCCGCGGTAATTATCATCTTGGCCATTGTGATCGGGAAAATCCTTCAGAACTTATTGGCCCAAGTACTTAGTGGTGTGGGCTTCAACAAGCTTTTGGAAGATTTGGGAGTTAAAAGAGTAGGCAATCAAACTCCTTCCCAGGTGGTGGGGATCATTGCGTTTATTTACATCATCTTCTTTGCGATTATGGAAGCGGCCGAGGTTTTAAATTTCAAGATGCTTTCCGAGTTAAGTAGTAAATTTATTGCCTTTGCCTTTAAGGTGATTCTGGCCCTTATTATTTTTGGAGTGGGTGTTTTAATCGGGGATTGGGTGAAACGATTGGTCCAGGGGGCGGCTAAAGATAGACCCTTTTTGGCCAATTTGGCTAAGATGACTATCATTGTGTTTGGCTTGGCTATAGCCCTCCAGAATCTTGGCATTGCCGATGAGATCGTGATCTTGGCTTTTGGGTTGCTCCTGGGTTCTATTGCGGTTGCCGCCGCGATCGCCTTCGGCATCGGCTCGAAAGAGATTGCCGGACGAGAAGTGGATGCCTGGGTGAAAAAATTAAAGGGTGAAAAGTAGTTTTCCCTTCCAAAGAGGACGGTTATAGTAAACGACATTAAAAAGTAGTCATTGAGGAGGCGCTGAGGGAGTTGAAACGATAGAATATTCATCTGGTAAAGCGAGATTTGGGACCCTCCTTGTGGATTCGATGTTTTCCCTTTCATGATTGGCACAGAGGGGGGTTCCCAAGACCCCATAGCCATTAATGAATCAAAAACTCGGGCATAAAGAGGGCAAAATGAAGAAGACCGGAACTTTGGCAGTTGTGACTCTAATCCCTTTCATTCTTTTTGCGACGGAATCTTTTGCTCAGCCGGCAAAGGGAATGAAGTGGTACGGAAGCGGTGGCTGGGGGCCGGGGACCCAGTATGGAAGGTTGTATAATCCTAAAACCGTGGAGCCCATTAGTGGAGAAGTGGTCAGCGTAGATACAATTACCCCATTGAAGGGAATGTCGTCCGGTGTTCACCTGATGGTAAAGACGGACCAGGAAACCATTTCCGTCCATTTGGGGCCAGCCTGGTATGTTCAAAGGCAGGACATCAAGATTGTGCCGGGAGACAAAGTTGAGATCACGGGCTCACGAATCACCTATCAAGGGAAACCGGCCATCATTGCCGCCGAAGTAAAGAAAGGAGACGAAATCCTGAAATTGCGGGATATAAATGGTCTTCCTGTTTGGAGCGGATGGAGAAGACGGTAATCCAAAACCCATCCAGGCGGAACACTGAAAGGTAGAAGGCCACGGAAGCCTGGATGATTTGGGCATCTTGGCCACCCTTAGCTGGTTTTGCCGGGAATTTCAGAAGGCCAATCCGGTTATCCACATCGAAACGAAGATCAATATCCAGGAAAATGACGTGGCCAATCCGGTAAAAACCGTCATTTATCGGATCATGCAGGAAGCCCTCAATAATATTTCCAAACACAGCAAAGAGAATCTCGTCAACCTCACCCTACAGAAAGAAGAAGACAAGATAGAATTTATCATCCAGGACCACGGCCAGGGATTCGATTTGAATGCCGTGTACTCCCTGAAGAGTTCCGAGAAAGGATTGGGTCTCGCCGGTATGAAAGAGCGAACTTTTCTTTCGGGTGGATCTTTTTCGAT
>JAOUFX010000903.1 GCA_029857975.1 Deltaproteobacteria bacterium
GAAGATGCTCTCGTATTTTCCGGCGAAGGCGTTGCCGAAGGCGTCTTCCAGCAGGCTGCTGGAACGGAGGATGATGGGGGACTGGCCGAAATACTCGATGATCTGCCAGAAACCGTCCTGGATCTCTCCCGGAAATTTTCCGCCCAGCATCTGCTCTTTCAGGCGCCGGGCGATTTCAAAGTATCCCTCCCGGGTTCTCTGTTCCATCCTCAGTTTCCACCACCCGTTCTCCACGATGTAGGTGTAGAAAACATCCGAGCCGATGTAGAAGGAGTCGTGAGGCTCCATATGGCCGGCCCAGGGAAAAGAGGGATCTTCGGCGAGGATTTTGCGGGCCAGGAGCATTCCCGCCGACTTCCCGCCGATATAACCGGTCCCGACCAGCCGGGTCTTGATGTTCAGCAGGTCCTCCAGGGAAAAGCATTCCCGGGCCAGGCCCAGCATTCGCTTCTCCCGGCCGATCATGATCTGGCAGAGCTGATCGATCATCTTTTTCTTTTCTTTGCCGTAGCCGATCTTGTCCAACAGGTCTTCGGCGTGCAGAAAGAGCCGGTCCCAGTAGTCCAGGTTTCTCTTCATGGCCTCGGCCCTTTCCTGAGACAGGGAAGAGAAGAGGCGGGTTGCCTCCAAACTGCTGGTGGCCGGGATGAACCGGTCCCCTTCCTTCTGGTGAGGAAGGAACATGGTGGGCGAGTAGCGGTTGGCGTTTTTCAGGGGGTGAATAAATAGGTTTTCTTCCTCGTGGTGGACATCCAGAAGAACCTGGGTCGTTTCTCGGATCCGGGCCACGGTTTTGTGGGAGTGGGCGTCCCGCAGGATGGCGAAGTAGGCCACCGTCTCCAGCTGGAACAGGTAGGGACAGGTGATCCGGAAGAAGTTTCCGATCATCAAATCGGTGGCCCAGGCGGAAAGCAGGTCCGATAGGCAATCAAAGACATAATAGGCTCCCGGTCCTTCCCTGGTGGCGATGTGATGAACCTGGGTGGAAAAGGACTCGAACCCGCTGTGGGCATCCAGAGGGTAAACGACCACCTGGGGCTGATTTTCCAGGAGGGGCGGGTGACTGGCAAACCGCAGATAGTTAATTCTGCAATTATCCCGGGCAATCCGCTCCGCCCAGGAGGCGACGAAGAACCGATAGTCCTCCAGCTCATCCACCTGCCAGACCACATTGTCGCCCATCCTCAGGCCGTCCAGGATTTCATCCAGGGAATCCAGGCCCGTACTGACTCGACCCAATCCGGACATAGGAAACTCCTTCAGGTTGAAACTGATGGGATTTCTCGTCCTCTTTTCCAAGCATAGCATGCTTTTTGCCATCTGGGACCTAGAAGAATTGAAGAACCCCCGGGAGAAGATGACGATCGCCCTTCTGAAGGGGATAGGGATCCAAGGTCAAAAAGATTAAAAAGTGGGCAAAAACAGAAAAAATCCTTGACAAAAAAGAGCATTCTGATTATTATAACATCAAACAAGTGAGGGTGATGCTGCACGAGGGAGTGTGGCATCGGGCAAGACGAAGGCGTCCAGTATGGGAAAGGACGCCTTTTTTTTTCAATCGATCATCAAAAATTTTTTGGCCGCTCGACGGCGCGCGGCGAAGCAGTTGACGAAGGCGTCCGACAGAAAAATCCAGGGCGCCTTTTTTATTTTAAGCAATAAGAAAGGGCCACTCGGAAAAATATTTATTAAGAAGGAGACCCAAAAATGTCTTACAGTAAAGTAAATGCCAGTGCAGCGACCATGAGCCGGAACCGAGTAGGGGCTGCCCCGGGATCGGGTATATGTGTTACCTGCTTGGATGGATGCCCCGGCCCTTGCGAAGTTGGCCGATCCGCCTTACGGGGTAGGGAAATACTTTACCCGCAACCTTTTGCCAGAATAACCGCCGGTTCAGAAAAAGATTATCCGGTTGATTTCTCCCATTTCAACATCCAGGGTACCTGCGTAGGGGCGATTGGAGTTGCCGCCGATTCCGATAAAGCCACATTCCCTGCGGTGAATATTGCCACAGAGGTGGGAGCGGCTGAAAAAATTCGCCTGCGGGTTCCCTATTTTACAGGAGCTCTGGGCTCCACGGACATAGCCCGCATTCACTGGGAGGGAATGGCCATAGCTGCGGCCATTGCCGGAACTCTGGTGGTTGTAGGTGAGAATGTCTGCGGCATGGACCCAGAGGCTGAA
>JAOUFX010000070.1 GCA_029857975.1 Deltaproteobacteria bacterium
CAAGACGAGGCCGAAGGTCAACAGGATTACAGCCAGGAGCGCAGGTACGATGCCCGGGACGCTCAGAGGGTGCACCTTGAGGTGCTCCAGGCGCGGCATGCGCCAGGACTCCACCAGGACGAACGCACTCAACAAGACCAGGGCGATCCCGGTCAGAAAATCCGCCTTCTTCATTTCCCTGATTTGAGCCCCCGATACCCGGGACAAGCGCAAGAAGACGGACCGCTCCCCCGCCATCCGTCCCCCAAGGGTCCTTGCTCTACGGCCGTGGCATGCCCACTTCGTCAGGTTTCACTTTGGCCTTGCCGCCGTCGTAGAGCCCCCACGCCGCACTCACAATGGACGGCCAGGCCTTCTTCAGGGCTTCGTCCCCATAGTAGGGCGAAACGATCTGGCCGCGCAGGTTGGCAAAGTTCTTCAAGGACTTAGAGTTCGCAACCTTCTCCCGCCATACTTTGTTCATAGTTTCGGCGACCTCTTTGGGGACGCACTTGGGAACCCAGATCCCGAAGTAAATGGGGTCAGCCGCGACCTTGGGAAGCCATTTGGTCGCCGAGGGGACGGTGCCGAATCCTTCGATGACCAGGTCATCAGGGGTCATGGCGGCCAGCGGGCGCAGCTTCTTGGCGCGAATCATCTCGATCTGCTCGCTCAGCAGTTGCGGGGTGGCCATGGTCTCGCCGCCCACCGTGGCGATGACAGCCGGGTTTCCGCCGTCATAGCTCACGAGCTTGTAGTCCCCCCCATTGGCCCGCTTGATGGCCTCGATGGCCGAGTGGCCGGCTGAGGGAATGCCGGCGATTGCCACCGACAACCGTTTGGGATCCTTCTTCATCAGAGCGAGAAATTCGCGGAAATCTTTGATCGGGGCGTTGGGGTTAACGGAAACCAAGGTGGCATTTGCGGTGTTGAGGTAAATGTGCCAGTCCTGCACCTTGGTATTCAGCGTCCCGGTGATGATGTATGTCCCCAGGTCCTTCACTGCGCCCGAAGCCCAGGTGTAACCGTCGCAAGGGGCGTCGAGCACGCTCTTCGTACCGATAGCGCCGCCTCCGCCCGGCTGGTTCACGACGACGACCTTCTGCCCCAGCGCTCCTTCCAGGTCGCCGGCAATAGACCGAACGGCCTGGTCCGTAGAGCCGCCCGCTCCCCACGGGACGATGATCCGGATGGGCTTGGTCGGTTTCCACTCTCCGGCGGCTGCCAAGCCGACCGCTACGACCAAGCATAGAAGCATCAGTAAGCCCAACACCCATAGGGTTCGTCTCATAATGTTGCCTCCTTTTGATTGATTTTATATAGTAAAAATTTGCTTTGGGGTACTCTAAGTATAGTAAGAAGGGACTTTTGTGTCAAGGAATCCGGGCCCGAGGGAAGGTGGTAAACAGAAGGTGATAAACTGCCTTGACTTTCCATAGCTAAAAAGGTACTTTGGCCACAGAGTTCCACAGGGATGCAGTATTCATTTCTTGAAAATTTTTGGAAACAATATCCAAGAAAGGAGAATTCTTATGTCCCACGCAAAATTAGATTATGAGGCTCCTGCGCACCTGAAGCGGGAGTTTGTCTTCCAGACCACCGGTATTCTGCCGCCCAACGGCATCCTCTTCGGATTTAATACGATTCGAAAAGTCGGGGAGCAGGCCAAAAAACTCGGGGGCACTCAGGTGATTTTGGTTACGGATGAAGTTATGGTCCAGTTAGGTTATGCGGATTTGGTTAAAGGGAATCTGGAAAAGGAAGGCCTGAAGGTCGAAATTTTCGGGAAGGTAGACCCTGAACCGCATATGGAGACGGCCGATGCCCTTTATGACATGGTCCGCAAGAAAAAATTCGACCTGGTGATCGGCCTGGGCGGGGGAAGCTCCATGGACATGGCCAAGCTGACCTCCCTCGTGGCTACCAACGAACAGGCCCCCTTCGAGATGATGAGTAAGAAAGTTGTCACCAAGCCAGCGTTGAAAAAGATCCTCATCCCGACTACCTCAGGAACCGGAAGCGAAGTCTCCATGTTCTTTGTGGCCTCGGCGGGCAAGGATAAGTATTTCATGGGTTCCCCTTATGCCTACGCGGAAATTGCCATCGTGGACCCGGGGCTCACTCTATCCATGCCCCCCAAAATTACAGCTTCCACCGGCATTGATGCTCTTTCCCATGCTGCTGAAAGCCTGATGAACAAATTGGCCAATCCGTTCTATGACTGTTTAGCTATCGGTGGCATTGAGCTCATTGCCCGATACCTCCGCCGGGCCACCTTTAATGGTCAGGACCTGGAAGCCCGCTATTACATGTCCATGGCTTCCACCCTTTCCATGATCTCTATGACGGGCACGGGGGGGTTGTATTCTCACAGCATCTCTTATGTCCTGGCCCAGTTTCAACCCGTAGCCCATGGAATTGGCTGCGGCGTCAGCTTACCCTATACGATGGCTTTCAACCTGCCAGTGATCGAGAACAAACTGGACCTGATTGCCCGGGCCATGGGTGAGCGCACAGAATCCCTCGCCCCGCGGGCGGCCGGGCAACGAGCAGTGGAAACGGTTTATGATTTGATTGCCGATGTGAAAATGCCTGTGAGCTTGAAAGAGATGGGCTTTCAGCACGAGGATGTGTACAAGATGGCCGAAATCTGCATCACTAAATACCCGAGGCCCAATAATCCCCGGCCGATGTCCAAGGAGGAATGCCTGGCCCTATTCGAGGCCATGTGGGAAGGAAAGATCAGCCGCCTTTAAAATACGGGATAGGCAATGGGCGAGGGACAATCGGCCGGAGGCGGGAGGCTACAGGCGAGAAATATCATTACGCTGTTTTTTTTGAATTTCTTTCAGAATCTTTTTATAAAATTCAGAAAAGACGACGCAGCCTGTCGGTACCTGGGAACGGAGTTGGATGGAGCAGCCGCCGCAGGTCAGGCAGTAATTGATCTCCGCGGTTTTTCCTAAAAGAATTTTTTTAGCAAAAAGAGGGTCAGCCAGAGACTGCCGACCGAGGCCGACAAAGTCGCAAACACCCTGACGAATGTTTTTTTCCGCCCAATAGGTAAAACTGCGTCTTTTAGGATCGAGGTCCTTTAAATCATTGTCTCCATCCCGGAGATAGCTATACCCCGATCCAATTACAGGAATGTTTACGGCCTTTTTAATCTCTCTGGCCCACCCGAAATGGCGGTAAACGCCCTCAGGATAATTCTTCGAGGGGCGGACAATTTCAGGGGTAATGGCGGGAATGCCGGCGGAAACGTTGAGGTAGTCGAACCCAGCTTTCTCCACGAGCCGGGCGAAGGCCAGAGGTTCAGATAAATCCTCCACAACTTCTTGCGGACCGGATGTACCAAAGCCCCCGGGAATCCCTTCGTATACGGAGAAACGCACGCCCAGGAGAAAAGAGTTATTGCCCACGGCGCTTATCATCTTCTTGGCGGTCTCCGTAAAAAAATGGGTTCGATTTTCAAAGCTGCCGCCGAACCGATCCTTGCGGGTGTTGGCCGGACGCAACATTTCAGCGCCCAAATACCCGTGGCACTGTTTGAAGTCGATCCCATCTGCTCCTACCTGTTGAGCAATCACCGCAGCTTTTACGAACGCACCACTGATTTTTTCTATCTCTTCCGTGGAAAGAACATGAACCTGGGGATCTTCTGCAGGATAGACCGTTACCACCCTGGAAAAGTCCGCCGCGCTCAGTCTCCCGGAATGAGTAATCTGCAGGAAGATCAAAGACTCAGGGTTAATTCCTTTCATCTCCTGGATGAGTTTTTCCAGGCGGGGGGCGGTCTTTTCGTAAATTCCCAATTGATTTTTCCTGGCCCGGCTTTCCTGGGTTATGGTCAGGGCTTCGAGGAAGATGATTCCCGCTCCGCCTTCGGCCAGGTTCCGATATCGTTCGCAGGTTAACTCCGTGGGATTCCCGACCTCATCCGCATCGTTGCCTTCCATGGGTTGATTGACGATCCGATTGGGAGCTACCTTTTTTCCCATTTTTAGCGGTGACAATAGAAATTCCATTGCATCCCTCATCATCCTATATTTTTCCCCTGGCCTTGCACCTGGGGACGTATGCCCGAAGGTGAGGTAAGGGAATCGTGAGATCAGGCGGTTAAAGTCGGTCTCTTTTCAAGCATAACCCGTTTCCCTTTTTCTGCTGACAGGTAGGCGGCATAAATGGCCTCTACGGTCTGGCAAGCCAGGTCTAATCCGGAATCGGGTTCCCGGCCGGTGAGGAGACATTCCACAAAATCCTCCAACTCTTGAGGATACCCGCGCACCCAGTCTTCATCCGGGCTGGCAAAATTCCATCCGGCTTTGGTCTCTAATTTTTCGGCGATATACTCTTCGCCGAAGATATGCGGGGATGGAGCGAAAGCCATGACCGTATCATTCGGATTGATATTCACCTGAACCACGGCGTTGGACAGATAAATGGTCATCGTATTGCGTACTCCTCCCAGGACTCCATCCGAGGCGGTGATCACTGCCTGGGAGCCGTCCTTAAAATTCATGATCATGGTCGCCCAGTCCTCTACATCGTCCCAGGAGCTGACGATCCATTTTTGTCGTTCTTTTTTGAAAGATTCGACCTTGGTATGCTGGCCCACTTCGGCGGTGACGGATTGGAGTTGAACCCCGCGCCCCGTCTTCAACATTCCCTCAAAATGTTTAAGATGCAAAACCGCCGCTACGGGATGCGCTCCCAGTCTCAACAGGGCGCCACCGCCTGAAGTCTTCCATTGGCGGGAGTAAGCCGCATGCGAACCGGAGTGGCTCTCTTCGGCCCGGATGTCCAAGATCGTCCCCTGACTGACCTGGATCAATTTTTTCAGTTTGGCCACAGGGGGAGCATAAACCCAGTTTTCAGCGTAGCAAAATCTAACTTTGCCCCCCTTGAGCGCTGCCGCCACCGCCTCACAGTTCGCCAGGGCATCTTTAAACATGGTCGTCCGATCCACGGAGAACCCGATTCGTTCTTCAGGTCGGTCTTGGCCGAAATAACCGGTCAAAGGTTTTTCGCAGATCACGTGTTTCCCGGCCTGGGCCGCTTGAATAATAAACTCATGGTGCAGGTCGGTAGGTACGCAAAGGTCTACCACATCAATGTCCTTCCGATCCAGAAGGCGGCGGAAATCATCGGCAACTTCGGGAATGCGGTATTTTTTGGCCAATTCATCCGCGCGGGCCCGGGTCCGGGAAGCCACTGCCGGGATGGCAATCTTCCATCCGCGTAAGCGAGTGTAATTATGCATATGAAGGTGAGCGGAGAATTGGGCTCCAACGATTCCGATGCGCAAAGGATCCATCGATGTCTCCTCTTACGGATACAGGTAGTAAATTCCTTCTCGCGTATTTTTTTAAGATTTTCATGGGTCTTTTACAAACTTATAATAAGTAGCCGGTTTGTCAAGTTCAAAATTGACAGTTCAAAATTGACTAACCAAAAAATTATCATGACATCTTTTTCAAATTTGGCCGGGGAATAAAAACCCCGGCTTTTTTTAAGCCCTCCTTGGGAAGATACCCATTATTTGCCAAAAGAGGCCGCTTAGAGTATAATTTCATTAATTTTATAAATGGGGGAAATTTGAGCCTTTTCATCACCTTCGAAGGGATCGAAGGGTGCGGGAAAACTACCCAGATCGGTCACCTGTCCTCCTACCTGCAAAAGATCCATCGATCTTTTCTCCTTACCCGCGAACCCGGCGGGACCGAGCTGGGGGAACGGATCCGGCAGCTTTTACTCTCTTCGGAAAGTGGGGGGATAGAGCCTATGGCCGAGCTTTTCCTGTATGCCGCCGCCAGGGTGCAGCATATCCGCCAGGTCATCCTCCCGGCTCTGCAGGATGGCAAAATCGTTCTCTGCGATCGATTCGCCGATGCCACGCTGGCCTACCAGGGTTATGGCCGAGGACTGGATAGGGCATGGATCGAAAAAATTCATTCCCGGACCATGGATAAGGCAACACCGGACCTGACGTTCCTTTTAGACCTGCCGGTGGAGGAAGGATTGCAGCGGGCGTTTAAGCGAATAGAGAAACAAACAAACAAAGAAGACCGGTTCGAAAAAGAAGCCCTGGATTTTCATCGCCGCGTGCGAGAAGGATATCTTGTTATGGCCGGGCGTGAGCCCAAGCGGATCATTATTCTGGATGGGATGAAAGATGAACAAACCCTGCAGCGGGAAATTATCTCTCATCTCCCCAGCGGGCTGCGAGGTTGATTATGCCCTTGGACCAAATTGAGGGACAGGAAAGCGCCTTGACCATCTTGCGCAACGCTTTGCGGGGGGAGCGGCTGGCCCATGCCTATCTCTTCCTCGGCCCCGAAGGAGTTGGTAAACGCCTCACCGCCCTAACGCTGGCCAAAGCCATGAACTGCCAATCTCCTCCCGCAGTGGGAGAATCCTGCGCAAGATGCTCATCCTGTATAAAAATTGATTCCTCCAACCACGCGGATGTGATTGTGGTGGAGCCCGCAGGCGGGGTCATCAAGATCGATCAAATCCGGGAACTGCAAAGACGCCTTCACTACCGCCCGTTGGAGGGAGGGAAGCGGGCTTGTATCATCGACTCGGCAGACAGCTTGAATGATGCCGCAGCCAATGCTTTACTGAAAACTCTGGAGGAACCTCCTGACGAGACCCACTTGTTTTTGATTACATCCCGCCCCCACCAACTTCTGCCGACGATCCTTTCGCGCTGCCAATGGGTGAAATTCAGGCCATTATCCGTCGGGCATATCGTGCAAATTCTGCAAAAGGCTCATTCGTGGCCTGAAGAAAGAGCCTATTTTTTCGCTTCGCTGGCGGGAGGAAGCGCGGGAAAAGCTCTGACCCTCAGCAACCGGGTGGATTTCCAGAAACGCTTGGACTGGTTGCGCACTTTCTCGGATGTATCCCGGAAGACCACGGAAGAGATCCTGGCAATTTGTGAGCGGGTGGCCAAAGAGGAAGAAGAGGTGAACGACCTTTTGGAACTCTGGAAACTCTGGGTCAGGGACTTGGTGGTATCCAAGGCCCAGGGGGAAGGGCCGGAGGGATCGGGGCTAAAGTTGATCAACCATGACTTGCGCCCGGAGGTTGCCGAGGAAGCCAAGAAGTATTCCTTCGACCGCCTGGATTCCCTTTTTACCCTTATCTCCGACATCCAAAAATCTATCGCCCAAAAAGCTAACCGGCAGTTAGCTCTGGAGACCTTGATGCTGGAGATGAAAAAAAATTCGGGAGGAAAAGAAATTTATTTTGGACGCAGATAAATGCAGGCGTGTATCTGCGCCCATCTGCGTCCCATAATAAAATTATGAAAGTTATCGGCGTAAAATTCAGGGACCATGGAAGGATCTACGATTACGATTCTACGGAATTTACCGTGAAGGAGCGGGATATCGTGATGGTGGAGACCGACCGCGGCCCGGAGCTTGGATTTGTCGCCCGCATGCCCATGGAAAGGGACGCGGCTTTTTTCTCCAAGCCTTTAAAAAAAATCATCCGCCTGGCCGACGAGAACGACATGGAAGGAGGACGACGCAATCTTTACCAGGAGCGGGAGGCCAAAAAGCTCTGTTTGGTAAAAATCCAGGAGCACAATCTCTCCATGAAATTGATCGGTGTGGACTCGTTCTTGGATGGCAGCAAAATCATTTTTTATTTTGTCTCGGAGGGGCGGGTGGATTTCCGGACCCTGGTGAAAGATTTGGCCGGCGTCTTCAAGACCCGCATCGAGATGCGCCAGGTTGGCGTGCGCAACGAGGCCAAGATGATCGGCGGCATGGGAACTTGCGGACGGGAATTCTGCTGTTGCACCTTTTTAAAGGAATTCGAGCCAGTGTCGGTGAAGATGGCCAAGGAACAAAACCTGGCCCTTAATCCCCAGAAAATTTCAGGTACCTGCGGTCGCTTGATGTGCTGCCTGGCCTTTGAAATCGATACCTACACCGAGTTGAAGAAAGATTTGCCCAAAGTAGGCAAGAGGGTGGTCACCCCTCAGGGGGTTGGGAAGATCATCCAGCAAAACGTCATCTACCAGAAAGTTCGGGTGGCTCTGGAAGATGGCAAAGAGGTGGAAGTGGGCCTCCATGAAATCAGGGAAGAAACTTTCTTTGAAAAATACAGGAAGGGGAAATGACCAAAATCTATTTCACCACGCCGATTTATTACGTGAACGCGGAGCCCCATATCGGGCATGCCTACACCACCATCGTGGCCGACGTTCTCAACCGCTTCTATAAACTGGCCGGTTACCAGACTTTTTTCTTAACCGGCACGGATGAACACGGGGACAAAGTGGCCCAGGCCGCCCGGGCCGCCGGTGAAAGTCCCCAGTCTTACGCCGACCGTATCAGCGACCTTTTCCGGGCGCTCTGGCCCAAGTTGAATATCACCAACGACCGTTTCATCCGCACCACCGAAAATGCCCATCAGTGGGTGGTTCAGCTCATTTTGCAAAAAGTTTACGATGCCGGGGACATCTACTTTGGCGAGTACGGGGGGCATTACTGCCGGGGCTGTGAGCGTTTCCTTACGGAAAGAGAGCTGGCGGACGGAAAATGTCCGGACCATGGGACGGAGCCGGAGTTCATCAAGGAAAAGAATTATTTCTTCCGCATGAGCAAGTACCAGCAATGGCTGATTGAGCACATCCAGAACAACCCGGATTTCATCCGCCCGGAGCGCTACCGCAACGAGGTCCTGGCTTTCCTCCGCGACCCCCTCGAAGACCTTTGCATCTCTCGCCCGAAGAGCCGCCTGGAATGGGGTATTCCTTTGCCTTTCGACCGGGACTATGTTACCTACGTTTGGTTCGACGCCCTGATTAACTACCTCACGGGCGTTGATTACCCGGGCGGCGGACGCTTTACCCAGTTCTGGCCCGTCTGCCAGCATCTGATCGCCAAAGACATCCTCAAACCTCATGGCATCTATTGGCCGACCATGCTCAAGTCGGCTGGGATTCGTCCCTACCAGCACCTGAACGTGCACGGGTACTGGATCGTCTCCGAATCCAAGATG
>JAOUFX010000905.1 GCA_029857975.1 Deltaproteobacteria bacterium
CTCGGAAAAATGAAAGACAACAATCCATTTTCCAACTTGGTCACCATCAATGGCTTGATTGTTGACAAACGGCAATTGCCCCCGGAAATCCAAGAGTTTCTGCGCGGAAAATTAGCTGAATGACGGGAAAAATAAAAAGGATAAAAAGGGAAAGCAAAGGATGAAAGATCCGGCACTGGAAATTCATGAAGTTACTTACGCCATCAACGGCAGAAAGATAATCGATAACGTTACCTGGAAAGTGGAACGCGGAGAACATTGGGCCCTGCTGGGGCCGAACGGTGCCGGGAAAACCACCCTGCTGAAAATCGTCTGCGGCTACCTCTGGCCGAACGCGGGAGGAGAAGTACGGCGCCAAGGCAAAGCGCTCATCGACCTGAGAGAATTGAGGCGAAGCATTGGTTGGGTTACGTCCGATCTTCCTTCCCATATCCCGGCGGCAGAACCGGTCTTGGAAACCGTCCTTTCGGGGAAATATGCCCAGATCGGCTTCGTGAAGATGAAATGGGACGTCCCCAACAAACAGGACTATGAAACCGCGGTCCAACATTTGAATGAACTCGGCTGTGCCGAGTTGGCCGGTATGAAGTTTGGTTCTCTTTCCCAGGGAGAACAACAAAAGGTCTTGATCGCCAGAGCGCGCATGACCCAACCCTATCTTATTATTTTGGATGAACCCTGCGCCGGCCTGGATCCCGGAGCGCGGGAAACCTTTCTGGCCTCTTTACAAGATTTGGGGAGGTATAAAGGGGCACCCAGCCTGGTTTACGTGACCCACCATATGGAAGAAATCCTCCCGTTGTTTAAAAAGACGTTGATCATCAAAGAGGGGCGAGTGATCGCCAGCGGGAAAACGGAGGCCATCATCAACGCGCAAACGATCGAGGAACTCTACGGGGTTTCATTGAAAATCATGCGGAGTAACGGCCGCTACTGGCCAGTCGGAAAATAAATGCTCTTCACCCAGGAAGAGCATTTCGATTTACCGATTCCTATTGGAAATGACCCTGCTATTCCGGATACCCTCTTGCGTATCTTTCCCGGCAATCCCTGGGGTTTTTATATATCCCGAAAGCTAATGTCTGTTTCTTTAGGGATGGGGATGATGAAGACGGGAATCTTAATCCGGTGGAGAACTTTTTCAGCTACGCTCCCCAAAAAGGTATGGGCAAGCAAACCCTTGCCATGTGTTCCCATAATCACGACATCTGCCTTCAGGTCGTCGGCCTTCTGGAGAATTTCTTCAGCCGGATCCCCTTCCACGACCTGTATGGAGGCCACCAGTTCCTGGCATTCAGGTTTATTGAGGAGTTCTCTTTTGCAGAATTCTGCCAGCCTCTTTTGAATCCGATCTTTTAGACCTTCAATATTCTCCTTTCTGATTGCCTCGAGTTTCTCTTGGCTAATATATCCCGACACCATGGATTCAGCCGTGGGAGATAATTTTTCTAAGACGTTCAAAATGTGAATTTTGGCATCATGTTTTTCGGCGGAATTGACGGCGTAGCGGAAAGCATAGGCTGAATTCTTGCTCAGGTCTGTGGCGTATAAAATCTTGTTGATCTTGGGAATCATGGCATTTCCTCCTTTATAGGCTTAGCGCCTGGATCGAAGCTTTGTTGTTTTTCTTGGCATTATTTTGGCCGTCCTTTTCCGGAATGGTTCCATTCCCTTTAGGGAAAAATAATCATTCCTTTCTGGAAACAGCCCCATCTTAGTTTTTACTGCTTTAGAAGGCTACGGGTTAAGTCGGGATATTTATTTTAGCGATGGATCTTTATTTATTAATGTAAGCATGGCGGAAAAATCTGTCAAGCAGATTATGGGCTTGCCACCCCTCATTTTTCTTATATGGCTGTGCCAAGGCCCAGGAGCCAGGGCGATTCGCTTGGCACCATAAGGCGCTGATTTCTCCGAGGATAAGGCGGGAAGAAGCGCCCCGCGGGAGGAAGGGGCCTGGATTTCTTACCCTTCTTACCCTAATTCATCCAGAGCCCTTTTTAACCGTTCCATTCCGGCTTCCAGTTTTTCTATCGATGTGGCAAAGGAGATCCGAAAATGTTTCTGACCATTCGCGCCAAATTCGGTCCCGCTCCTCACTAAGATTCCCTTGGTAAACAAATAATCCGTCATTTCCCGACTGGTGAAGGAATGCTGGAACCGGGGAAAGAAATAAAAAG
>JAOUFX010000906.1 GCA_029857975.1 Deltaproteobacteria bacterium
AAACTTTCATGTGTCCTCCCCGGCCGTCTTTAAGGGTGGTTACGGATACGGTCGAATTTGGAACCAAAGAAGTCCCCCGCTGGAATACCATCAGCATCAGTGGTTATCACATTCGAGAGGCCGGCTCTACAGCCGTTCAGGAGCTGGCGTTTACTCTGGCCGACGGCCTGGCCTATGCCCAGGCAGCCGTGGAAAGAGGTTTAAATATAGATGACTTTGCCCCCCGTTTTTCCTTCTTCTTCGATGCCCACATAGATCTTTTCGAGGAGATTGCCAAATTTCGAGCTGCCCGGCGGATGTGGGCGCGCTTTATGAAAGAGCGCTTCCAAGCCAAAAATCCCCGCTCCTGGTGGATGCGCTTCCATACCCAGACCGCCGGCTGTTCTTTAACCGCCCAACAGCCTTACAATAATGTTATTCGGACCACGCTGGAGGCTTTGGCCGCAGTTTTAGGGGGAACTCAATCACTGCATACTTGTTCCCTGGATGAAGTCCTGGCTCTGCCCAGCGAAAAAGCAGCCGCCATCGCTTTGCGCACCCAGCAGATTATTGCCGAGGAATCGGGAGTGACCCATACCATTGATCCTTTGGGCGGGTCCTATTTTGTAGAAGCCCTGACGAATGAGATGGAAGCTCAAGCCATGGCCTACATTAACAAAATCGATGACCTGGGGGGAATGGTTGCGGCCATTGAAAGGCATTTTCCTCAGCAGGAGATCGCCAACGCCTCTTACAACTTTCAGAAGCAGCTGGAACGGAAAGAAAAGATCATGGTCGGGGTCAATAAATATGCAACGGAGGAGGCCTTGCCGGTAGAGCTTCTCCAGATGGATCCGGCCCTGGAGGAGAAACAGATCGAGAGGATCAGCCGCGTAAAAAACCAAAGGAATCAACCCCGGGTGAAGGAGTCTTTGGAGCAACTGGGAGAAGCGGCATCGGGGAATAAGAATGTCATGCCCTACCTGATTGATGCGGTCAAGGAATACGCCACCCTGCAGGAATGTTGCGATGTTTTCCGGAAAGTCTTTGGCACCTACCGGGATCCGGGGATCTTTTGACCTAAATTGAGAGATTTATTTACACCACAAAGATCTCAGAGAATAATTTTCCTCTGGGCCCTCTGTGGTGAATCGCTTTTTTTAGGCTTGAATAAAATGATCGATGATTTGAGAAGCCAACTGCGGGCAGCGGAAGAATGGGGTGAAGTGCTGCATGTTCACCGCGAAGTGAATCCCCGGTTCGAGCTTCCGGCAATCTGTAAGAAACTGGAGGCAGATAAAGCCCTGTTCTTCGAAAAAGTCCAAGGAGGTTCGCTGCCCGTTTTGGTGGGTTTGGACAACAGCCGTTCCCGAATCGCCCGCGTTCTGGGGACGGATGATTGGGGCTTGACGCCGCGATACCTGGAAGCGATTCGCCACCCTCTTCCACCTACAGTGGTTCAGGATGGTCCGGTAAAAGAGGTGAAGATCACCCGGAACATCAACCTGCGAGAATTGTTGCCCGTCGTTACCCATTATGAAAAGGACGGTGGAGCTTTCATCACCGCCGGCGTGGTGATTGCCGAAGATCCGGACCACCGCATCCGCAACCTCTCCTACCACCGGCTGCAGGTTATGGACCAAGACGAGATCGGGCTTTTCCTTCAGCCCCGGCACCTCTGGAACCTTTATTCGGCAAGAGAAAAGGAAGGGAAACCCCTGGAAGTCGCCGTGGCCATTGGCCTGGATGCCAGCATCCGTCTGGCCGGCGCGACGTCGGGCTCGCTGATTCCGCTGGGGTTCGACGAACTCTCCATCGCCGGCGCCCTGCGGCAGAAGAGCGTGGAAATCGTCCGCGGCGAAACCGTGGAGGTGATGGCTCCAGCGAAAGCGGAGATCGTCATCGAAGGAGAAATTTTGCCTCGCCTGCGCAGAACCCAAGGGCCCCTGGCCGATTTCACCGGAACCTACGGAGATACGTGGGAGGGCCCCGTCCTTAAGGTGAAAGCCGTCACCCACCGGAAGGATGCCATCTACCAGGATCTCCTTCCCTTTACCCCTGAACATCATTTGCTCCTGGCCATTCCGCATGAGCCCGTAGTTTACCAGGCAGTCAAGAGCCATGTGCCCGGAACCAAAGCTGTATACGTCACGCCTTCCGGCTCCGGAAAATTTCACGCGGTCGTCTGCATCCGGAAGG
>JAOUFX010000907.1 GCA_029857975.1 Deltaproteobacteria bacterium
CAGTATGCCCTTATGACCGCGGCAGGGGAACCCGCCTTTTATGAAAAAGAGTCTCTCGTTCAGTTTGCCGGAAAGGAGGGGAATATCGCCAAGCCGGCCTTCGCGGTCCATTTATGAAGAAATTTATGAAGTGGTGCGGCAGGTTCCGCCAGGGAAAGTGGCCACCTATGGACAGATTGCCAAAATAGTCGGCTATTGCACCCCCCGCATGGTCGGCTATGCCATGGCTGCCCTGCCCCGCGGGGTGGATGTGCCCTGGCAGAGGGTTATCAATCACAAGGGAGAAATTAGCACCCGGTCTCGGGGAGACGGAGCATTGCGACAGCGTCGGCTTCTGCGAGCAGAAGGAATCCGGTTAGATCGGAAAGGACGTATCAATCTTAAAAAACTCCGCTGGCCCGGACCAAACGGACCAGATTTCCCATCGAAATATACATAAGCAAGGCAAAGCCATTCCCCTAATTCCACCACCCGCTTCTGATGGCAGGAAGGACAGAAATGACGGCGCTTGCAGGAGAAGGCCAGAAGATATTCATGGTGGCAATCCCGGCACTTCACCAGGGCAAAGCCGTGGGGCAGGTCGCCACAATCCAGGTAGAGGTCAATAACCTTCTGGAGATAAGGCCGCCGGTCTTAAGAAAAGGGGCCATGGGGAAAAAATTACATTTCCTTGTCTTTCCTTTCGCGGTATATAATTATGGAGCTTCCTCAGAGGGGAAGCGGAGAAATGGCTCTGGGGGGGAATTTACTTGTATTGCAGCTGAAGGAGTCGCATAGGAAGGGTGTGGCTGCGAGGGTGCAGGGAAAAGGTTCAGGGACGGGCGAACAAAGATGTGTTCCTCCCCCCCAGCCCGAGATTCAGCTTTTTTTGCAGCATGGATCGACGAATTTAAAGATGATCCAAAAAACAATCGGAAGGAGAAGCTGAATGCGCTTCAAAGGTAAAGTAGGTTTGATCACGGGTGGCGGCGCTGGGATCGGCCGGGGAATCGCTCTGGCTTTTGCCAAAGAAGGGGCTGACGTAGGAATCATGGATATAAAAAAGGAACCCGCTTCCCAGACAGCCCGAGATGCCGAGGCCCTCGGCGTGCGGGCCCTGGCTCTTCAGGCCGATGTCGCCGACCCGGAGGCGGTGGCCGCTGCGGTCCAGGAAGTTCTCCGAACCTTCGGGAAGATCGACATTCTCGTGAACAACGCCGGGATTTCCCCCAAGCGGCAGGGAGTCAAGGTTCCGGTCGTGGAGATGGACCCTGCGGAATGGGCAAAGGTCATCGCCATCAACCTGGGAGGGGTCTTTCTGTGCTCGCGAGCGGTTCTGCCCTCCATGATGGAGAGAAAATACGGGAAAATCATCAACATCTCTTCGGTGTCAGCCAAGACCGGAGGGTTTGCCGGTGGCGCTCATTACGCTTCTTCTAAAGCGGGGATTCTGGCCTTGACCAAAGCGATAGCCCTGGAAGTAGCGCAGTATGGAATCAACGTCAATGCGGTGATGCCCTCGCGAATCATCAGCGACATGGGATACAGCATCCCCGAAGCGAAATTGAAAGAAAGGCTGTCCATGATTCCCCTCGGCCGGTTTGGGACCCCGGAAGATGTGGCCGAAGCCGTGCTCTTTTTGGCCTGCGACCGGTCCTCCAGCTGGATGACCGGGGCAACCCTGAACATCAGCGGCGGGGCTTTAATGGACTGAAACGGAAGACCTTTCGGGGATCCGTTCGCTTTTCCCCCGCCCGGATTTTGGCCGGCGCGCCTCGTTCCGCCCCCCGGACCTCATGCAAAGTCATCTGTACTCGATCCCCCCTCACCCTTCGCGATACCTGAAGAGGCGCCCCGGGCCTTGTTGCAGCTCGGGGTTCGCTTCTCGTTATTTTGTGTTCCTTGCGATTCCGGCCTTCTTATTTCTTGTAGAGCCCGAGGCCGAGCTCCTCGAGGAGTTCCCCGTTCATCTTAAAGTCCTTGGCGATGATCGCGGTAAGGGCTTCACCGCCAATGGGTTCCATGACCATATTCCATTTATTGATTATGCCCACCACGGCCGGGTCCTTGAAGGACTCGAGGAGCGCTTTTTCCAGGGGGGCCTTTTCAGCGGGGATTCGGGGGATTTTTTGGATAGAAATGGAGAGGGGGCGCTTTCTTAGGGAGAAAGCAACAATCGCAAATTGTTCAGGGGGAG
>JAOUFX010000908.1 GCA_029857975.1 Deltaproteobacteria bacterium
ACGGCTTAGTTCCTCAGCCGTCAACTTTTTTTCATTGTTATCATAAACTTCTCCAAGGGTCAAGGTCCGGACTGGCAAACTCGGCATAGATTCGCCAGTCCCGATTTTCGTTGGTATAGGCCAAGGCACTTCATGAAATTGGGCTGCGGAACCCCATACGATAGAGCTTTTCTTGCCGGGCGCGAAGACCCACTTCGATGTCTCAGAGACTTTCGCGATAGGTCAACTGCGCAAAGGCCAGGCATAGGAATTGATCCCAACAGGAGAAGGTTTGGACTTTGTAAGTACCCCGGTAATGTTGGACGCATTGACGAAACTTGTGGATGGGTAGAAATTTCATCAGTTGAGCAAAGACCGTTTTTCCCAAATTCAGGAGAAGGATTAGGGGATATGGTATTAAGAGTGGGGGTATTCTTCCGGGGAAAACTTTAGCTTTGATTATTTCGGCGTCTCGACCGCCCCATCCCATCTGCTCTGGGCAAAGGGAGATAATCATCAGGTCGGTAATCGTCCGCCAACCCCAAAACAGTGAGATTATATCCCGGATGTAATCGAGAGAGCGGAGCTTTATCTCTGCCCCGCATTTCTACGCGCTCGAAAGTGACCGACCTGGCATCGGAGAGATCTTTGCACAACTACACCTTAAATTGACCTGCATACTTTTTTGGTGTTGACTGGTTAAGAAATAATGGCTCAAAAATATTTCTGATAAATTTTCGCCGATGGGATTATAAAAATATAAGATAACTATACAATTTTGCTTGACTATAATGATATTCCATGTCATATTCTCTTCAGCACTTTAATTGATTGCGCTGAAATTACTCTGTAATAGGGTTGTTGACCCTTGATGGATATCCGTCATAGAAAATGAATCCCCAATTTCCAATGAAAATTGATGATCTCGTAAAAAGTCAAAATTGGGATGGCAAAGTAAAAAGCTCTCCGCCTCAGGCGGACAAGGCGCGCAAAACCTAAGGAGTGAGGAGTACTTACAAGGTACGCCGCAACGACGGGGGTGAAGCGCAACGCCGCAGATGGACTTTTTACGAAGCCATCAAAATTGGGGAACAAAGAATACCTTTAACGTTTCACTAAAAATTCAAAGCTCTCACGTTAGCCGGGAACAATTCAATATTATTTATGAGCAGGCCAATAAAACCGAGAAAATGATTTCTGATTTAATAAAATACCTTAACCAGCCCAACAGTCCGAGATCTGCCAAATAGACCAGAAAGACCGAGCAGACCAAACGACCAGATAGACCAGAGAGACTATATGGACCAAAAAGACCAAAGAGACCAAATGAACCGGACCGACCAGAATAATCCTCTCCGCTACTGGCGGGTTATCTGGGGCGGAAAGATATTTCTACTTTTGATCATCATCGTCAGTTCTTTCACTACTGCCTTTGTCTCTCTACGAATGCCCAACATCTACCAGGCAACTGCGATCATTATTCCGATTGTAAACCAAGGTGCAGGGGGATTATCTACGCTGACCCAGCAACTGGGAGGCCTGGCGGGGATATCCAGTGGAAATCCTCTATCGTCCGAAATTATTTCCCTCCTGCAATCTAAAATTCTTCGGGAAAAAATTATTGAGCGATATAATTTATTACCAGTGCTTTTTCCCAAAAAATGGGATGGAGAGAAGAGGGCCTGGAAAAAGAATGAAAGAGGGATTACCTTTTCAGTTCAAGAAATAATCAAAAAGATCGCCCCGGCAAATTCCCAAGATGCTGTGCAGAAAAATGATGCCCCGCATATTTGGGATGGGTTGAGAAGGCTAAGCAGAATCGTTAAGGTGAATAACAACGTTAGAGAAAACAACATTACCCTCTCGGTGGAATTTCCTGACCCGGTAATGGCCGCCAAAATGGCCAATTATTTTCTTACGACCTTGAACGACCACATGACCAGCGAGGCGAAAAGAGTGGCCGGGATTAACATGAAATATCTCGAGCAGCAAGTTGATAAAACAGCCGACCCGTTTATAAAGCAGAAGCTATACGCCCTGATTGCCCAGCAGATAGAAACCTCCATGCTGGCCGAAGTAAAAGAGAACTTCGCTTTTAAAATAATAGAACCGCCCAAAGAGCCGGACCAAAAAATCAAACCCAAAAGAGCCTTGATGGTAATGCTTTCCTTTGTGGTTTCCCTGCTTGCGGGAATA
>JAOUFX010000909.1 GCA_029857975.1 Deltaproteobacteria bacterium
TGGCTTTCTTCTCTCCGACCAGCCGGGGAAGAATCTGAGTCCCTCCGGCTCCGGGGATTACGCCGATGTTAATTTCCGGCTGGCCGAACTGGGCATTTTCGGAGGCAATGATGATGTCGCACGCCATGGCCAGTTCGCACCCGCCGCCCAGGGCCAGCCCGTTGACCATGGCGATCGCCGGCTTGGGAATTTCCCGCAGCAAGTCCGTCATCCTCTTCTTGCCTTTTCCCCGCAGAATATCGGCCGGCGTCCGTTTGGGAAATTCACTGATATCCGCGCCGGCGCTGAAGGCTTTATCTCCGGCTCCAGTGAAGATGATGACGCGGACATCGTCGTCATCCCTGATGTCCTCCAGAGCCCAAAGGACCTCCGCCCGCAAATCGTCATTCTGGGCATTACGAACGTTAGGACGGTTTAAGGTGATCCAGGCCAGGGAATCTTTCTTTTCATAAATTATGTTTTTCAATTCCATTGTTCTCTCCTCTCATGATCCGCTTTTTAAACCACGCTCATTATAAAAAAGGGGGTTTTAGGTGTCAAAGGAAAAGGCAAAGAAAAGAAGATATCGACAGAGTCGCCGGAAATTTTCTAAGATCTTCAGACCGGGTATAAACATTGGAGAAGCGCTCGGTTTTAAATTTTGATTGACAATCTTTTTTCAGAGTGTAAAGATACAAAAAGCAATAAGCTATCGGCGAAAGGCATAAAAATTTTTTACTGAAGGCTGGCAGCTTTTTTTAAAGGAGGACGCCAAAAACTTTTCGACATAGAGCAAGCCGGGAAGGGAAGGTGGTGTAAGACCGCCGCTGCCCCGCAACTGTGATCGGAACGAAACCCACAAGAAAAAAGTGGTCGGTGTCAGTGTTTAGTGTCAGTATAACGGAAAGATTTTTTTACTGATCACTGACACTTACACTAATCACTTTATTCAGCCACTGGACAATGTCCGGGAAGGCGTGGGGAGTTCGCCAAAGAATAGGCGGACAAGTAGGAAGCCGTAAGCCAGGAAACCTGTCCGACTGAATTACCATTCTCGACCCTTCCGAGGGGAAGGCGGGCAGAGAATCGCAACGATTTTAAACCCCAACTTTCTCCCTTAGAAGGTTGGGGTTTTTTATTTTATTTAGCCACAGAGAACACAGAGAAATAAAAAATTAAAAAAGTTATAAGTTCCGATTTTCGAGTTAAAGGCTTTTTTCTTTAATCTATTAAAACCTCAGTGCTCTCTGTGACCTCTGTGGCAAAAGGTTTTTATGAATAAAAAAATTATTTTCATTACCGGTGGGGCACGGAGCCGGAAGAGCCGTTTCGCTCAGGAGCTGGCCTCAGAATTCCCCGGACCCCAAGCATACCTGGCCACGGCCCAGCCCCTCGATGAAGAGATGGCGGAGAGGATCCTTCGACATAAAAAAAATCGGCCCGAAGACTGGCAGACCCTTGAAGAACCGTTGCGGGTAGCTGAGGCGATCAAGAAAAACGGAGATCGTTTCAGCCTTATCCTGCTCGATTGTCTTACCCTCTGGGTCTCCAACCTCATGATGGCAGATTGGAGTGAGGAAAAGATACTCGCCGAAGCGGATCGGTTGCTGCAGGCCTGCCAGAGTACGAAGTGTTCTTTTATCATCGTCGGCAATGAGGTAGGAATGGGCATCGTTCCCGATAACCCCCAAGCCAGAAATTTTCGCGACCTGAGCGGGCTGATTCAGCAGAAAATAGCCCGGATAGCGGATGAGGTTTATTTTATGGTTTGCGGACTGCCCCAGAAGATAAAAGGCCCATAGAGCAAAGAGCATGGGGCAGAGAGCTTAGAGCAAAAGGCAAAAAACCGAGAGAGAAGGATGAAAATGGAGAAGGAATTAAGGGAAAGGCTTTCTTCAATCCAGCCCTTGAAGAAAAAATTCTTTAATCTCGCCCAAGCAAAACTGGACCGGTTGGCGAAACCCAAGGGGAGCCTCGGCCAACTCGAGGACCTGGCAAAACAGTACGTAGCCATCGTGGAAAAGGAAAATCCGCGAATCCGGCAGAAGATCATTTATACCTTCGCCGGGGACCATGGAGTGACGGCGGAAGGGGTAAGCGCTTACCCCAGGGAAGTCACCCCCCAGATGGTTTACAACTTTATGAGAAAAGGCGCGGCCATCAATGTCCTAGCCGGTCATGTGTGAGCCAAGGT
>JAOUFX010000910.1 GCA_029857975.1 Deltaproteobacteria bacterium
AAATAAAGCTGGCCAGTGACTTCCTGCCCAAATGATCAGGATAATGCTGGCCGTTAGAGAGGCATGAATCAAGAGCAGGCATTTTTTTCGTCCCAGAGAATCGGAGAGAAGCGGAATAAAAAGAGCGCCGATAATGCCGCTGAAAGCGATGCCGCTGGCCAGCTTGGCCGCTTGGGCAAAGGGATATTTCAGTTCCAGGGTTCCATAGGTTACAATGAAGATGTTAATGATATAGGCCGTGAATCCGATGAAGAAGTAAGAAATCGCCGCCAGCCAGAGGCTGCGCAGCTTCAGCAAGTCTCGATAAGAGATTCCCTTTTTTTGTTTCTGGGGGAAGCCTTCCGGAACGGGGTCGGATTCACTACCCCAGGGTTTGAGGTTCATGTCCTGAGGTTTTGTCCTGAGGAGGAGTCCGTTCAGCGGCACCAGAGCGAAGGCCAAACCGGAGAGGATCAACCAGCAGGTCCGCCAGTCATACCGGTCCACCAGGGGGGGTAGGACCAGACCCATCATCCCATACCCTATAGCATAACTGATGGAGAGAACTCCCAGCACTGTGCCGCGGCGCTTGACCCCGAACCAGCGCTGGACCAAAGTTACCACTGGCGTCCACATGGCTGCAGAACCCACTCCCACGATGGCGAAGGAGAGACAAGCCTGCAAGAGGGATTGGGGCTTCCCCATCAGGAACGTGCCGGATCCCAGGATGAAGCAAAAGAGAACGAGGAGCTTACGGGCGTCGAACCGATCGACCAAAAAGCCAAGCAGGGGAGAAAAAATAGTGTAGGCTAAGTAAAAAGAACTGGCGATGGCCCCAGCCTGGGCTTTGGTAATCTTCAGGGATACGATCATTTCCGGTAAGAGGATGCCGTAACTCAGGCGGATGCTGTAAGCGATGAAGACAGTAGCAGAGGAAGCGATGAAAATAATCCAGGCCCAGTGGATTCGCTCGCTCATAGATTGGGGATCTCGGGAAGGTTTGGCACTTGATTTTCTTTCGGCTTCTGGTCAGAAAAAGAGACTTTCTTTTTCTTGCGCCGGTGTCTCTTTTTCCTCCGCTTCCGCAGAGGTGTCCTTTCCCCGGTTGGCCAGGAAACCTCTGCGGGTCCTTCCCCCCGGGCCCGGGCTTCAATCTCGAAGAGATGGAGAGCCTGGAAGAAATAAGGCTTGCGCTTAAAGCGCAAAGGAAGTTTTTGTTCCGGCAGAAATTCGCGGAAGATCCTCTGGGAACCAAGCAGGTGATTGACGGCTTCCTTGGCCTGCCGGGGGAACTGCAGCGGGTTCATTATTTCCGTAACCCATTCCTTGACCTTTTGCTGAAAGAGAGCCTGCCCCCTGCGGCCGGGTGGAAAACCACCCGGCGGGCAATAGAATCCAAGACCGGGCAGGAGGAAAAGAGCCAGGCAAAATTCCTCCGACGGAACTTTTCCCGAAGAACCGAGAGCATCGATCGCGGTGATGATTTTGATAAAGTATTCTTTTTGTTGGGTCCCGGCAAGGGGCTGGGAGAAGGAGGGGAAGAGAGAAAAAAGCATGCCGCTGGCCAGCATCATCTTCATGGATTCTGCCAGCGACCCTTCCCGCAGCTCCCTTAGAAATTCTTCCCGCACGCGGGCTGGCGAGCATAGACGAAGCTTTTCCACATGGCCAGCCAAGGACCGATAGGTTTTTTCTTCGATGGTAAAACCGGTGCGGGCGGCGTGCCGGATGACCCGGATCATACGCACCGGGTCACTTATGAATTTTTCCTCTGGATCTCCGATACACCGGACAATCTTCCGGCGTAAATCCTCCAGTCCTCCCACATAATCGATCAGGGAAAAATCAGCGATATCGTAAAAGATTCCGTTAATGGTGATATCCCGCCGGAAGGCATCTTCCGAAGGCGTACCGAAGGTGTTATCAGCATGGGGATGATCCTTTTCCCCTTCTTCCTCAAATTCGGAACGCCGGCGGAAGGTGGAGACTTCGATGAATTTGTTGTTTTTGAAAAAAACATGAGCCAGGCGGAAGCGGCGTCCGATCAACCGGGAATTGCGGAAGAGCTCACGAATTTGTTGCGGATGGGCGTCTGTGGCCACATCAAAGTCCTTGGGGGTTTTGCCCAGCAGCAAATCGCGTACGCATCCTCCCACGAGATAGGCTCGAAACCCGTGGTGGTGGAGCCGGTAA
>JAOUFX010000911.1 GCA_029857975.1 Deltaproteobacteria bacterium
GGAAAGCCGCCATATCTGCGGGAAATAAACCTTTGCTAAAGCGGTCCCGCCCTTGAACGACAATTCCCTTATCTCTGACAGGCCGAACAGCAGCCACCCCAGCACATAGTCCTTCTCTATCATGCCGAGGGTAATGTTCCTCTCTCTCGCTCTTTCCAGGAGTTCTCTTCGGTCTATCAATACATCCACCCTCCGGGATTGAGCTCAAAATTGACCCGGAGGCCCCATTTGGAATTATGCCTCCCCTTTCTGGCGGAGGCGGGATCAAGGACAGGGTAACCCTTCGATGGACTGAAACGGCTGAAAATACCCCTGTATTTATCCATAAGGCCTGTTGCCTCCAGGATATAACCCAGCCTTTTCAGTATGGTCGCGTTCCCCATCCTTTCAGCAAAACCGTATACCCTTCTGATCTCCATCTCCTCGTGATTGAAGTATATGGCCTTGGCCACCTCATCTATCCCCCCCGTTTGCTCGGGGCGGTCCAGGCAGTCGGCAATGGTTTTCTCGGGACTTGAGATGTTTATCTTCCAGCCCTCAATATCGATCTTATTGAAGCCAAAGAATTTCTTTTTCTCCAACTTTACAAAGCAATAATCCGCGGCCAGGATGGTAAGGGGCATCCTGGCCTTGGTGGTTGCGATAAAGGTGGTCCTTGGTATCTGTTCTGAAAAGCCGTAGTGGTTGAGGGCGGACCAGTAGCCTATGTAGTAAGGCTCTACCAAATGGGAGGCGATGACGAAGTTGTGGAGGATGAAGCTGTCCGCCCCTTTGAAACCCATGTCCAAAGGGACGATTGCATAGAGGCCCCTTTTGAGGGGGAGGACCCATTTCTTCCTTATCAGGGAGGACATGATTTTGCCGGCATCTTTCCCGATGACGCTCCTTGAATCCTCTATGTTGAATATTTTCTTGTCCTGCCTCGCCAGAGCGGAAATGAGAAGGGATTCCCTTCCGGTCAAGCCCTTCTTATATTCCCCCTCAGGTTTTTTATATTTTTTCATAATAAATACCTATTTTCTGGTATCAATCATAAACTAATATAAACCGCGAATCAAGGATTTATCAAACAAAGAAAGTACCTAAAATGCCTAAAGTGCCCGTAAGTGCCTAAAATTGGAAGAAAGAACTGGGATGAGGACGCGGATACTCGCAGATAAAGATCTCTATGGCTAAGGGAATGCCTTGATTGGCATTCCCTATTTTCTTTTCACTCTCCTTTTCACCTTCTTCTGGATCTCTTGCAAGATTTTTAGCACTCCGATCTGGGAAGCCTGGCGATGAATGTAGGGCCAATCCATCTCATCATAATGGGCATACATCAGCATCTCCGCCTGGACGTGGGCTTGAAGATCATCCCATTCCCGGGCCATTACCATTCGGTCTAAAAGAATATCTTCTACCTTCAGGATTTTGAGTTTCGTTCCCTCGATTTCAATTTCATTTAACTCCCCCACAACCAAATGCCCGATTTGCAGAGGCCCCGGAGGAAACTCGACCGGAAAGGGAATTTGAGGGTGGCTCCAGTGACGATAATCCCCCGAACAAACAAGTCCAAATTCTTTCATGACCGTCTCAATTTCCTTTCTTTCCAGAGGGGGCAGTACCATATCAATATCCGCCGTCGTATAGCCTCCCGCGGTGTAGAATTCGACAACGGTTCCACCCACCAGGACGGCAGGAACCCCTTGCTCCTCGAATCCCCGGGAAATCGCAGCCGCCAAATATAGCTGCCTTTCCAATTTCTGTTGCCTGGCGATCGCTTGACTGAGCAAGTGCCCTATTTTATGGGAAACGGCCACGAGAAATTCTCCAGCATCTTCGCTTCCGAAGGATGCCTTGGCCTCCTCCGTTTTAAATCCTTCCCGTATGCTTCGACAATCTCCCTGGACCGTTCTCCCCAGCTTTTCCTCTTGCGGGGGATTTCTTTAAAGCGATAAGTGGTGGAAACCTTGGAGGGGGTAGAAAGAGTTTGGGATTTGTCCACGAAAGATTTTAATTCCGGCCATAAAAGAAAATTCCGATTCACCCGGAAACGTCTCTGATTCCCCTGAGCCCAGGAGACGATCAGCCCCATTTGATCCAGCTTATCCAATTCCCTTTTGACAACCGGGGCGGGTTCGCCCGTCTTCCGGCTTAACTCTCGCAGATGGTATTCCTCATTCGGCTGT
>JAOUFX010000912.1 GCA_029857975.1 Deltaproteobacteria bacterium
TAACCGCCGGGCAACCATCTCGGCCAGATCCAGGTTGTCGTCCACTACCAATATTTTTTTCTTATCAATTTTCATTTTTTATTTGATTTTTTTTATGGGACGCAGATCCACGCAGATTTCCAGGATTTTGAACAATGGAAAAAAATTCCTTAATTTTATTTTGTATTTCTAATTTAAAAGAATTTTTATCTGCGTTCATCTGCGAAAATCTGCGTCCGAAACTACTTTAGTGCCTGCAATGTCGCTTTGGCCTCTTCCGCTCCTGGAAATTTCGAATCCAATTGTAAAGCCCTGGCTAACTCTTTTTTAGCCATTCCCTTATTCTCAGCCTTATAGTAAGCCATACCCAGATGATAGCGCATAATAGGGTTGTCCGGAACCTTGTCATTCGCTTCCTTCAAGTAGGTAACTGCTCTGCTGAAAATATTTTTTTTATAATAAACCCACCCGAGCGTATCGGCGATATGCGGATCATCCGGAATCTGCCCTTTGGCGTTTTGAGCCAGGGAAAGGGCTTCGTCAATGTTCTCTCCTTTTTCCAAGTAGAGATAAGCCAGATTATTGGCCGCCGGCGCAAATTGGGGATTTATTTTTAAAGCTTTCTGATAGTGCTCTTTGGCTTTGTCGTACTTTTTCTGAGAATCGTAAATCATCCCTAATCCCATGTGCGCGGAAAGGGAATCCGGGGCTTTCTGTAAAGCTGCGGTGTATTCTCCTATGGCCTTCTCCGTTTTTTTCTGCCGAACATAGAAATTTCCTAGGGAGGTGTAAAATCCCGGCACGTTAGGGTTTATTTCCACCGCTTTTTTATAATTGCTTTCTGCTTCGGTCCCATCTTTATTGATTTCGTGCAGCCGACCCAGCATGTTGTAGAAGAAAGGATTTTGTGGAGACGCCTTGGTTTGTTTTTCCACTCTGGCAATGGCCTTTTTGTTCTCTTTCTGGCTAACGTGGACAGCCGCGATCAGATAGAGGGCATCGAGGAAATTAGGCTGTATTGACAGGGTTTTCTCAAACTGGGTTAAGGCCTCAGATCCTCTTCGCTGGGCCAAAAGAGTTCGGCCCATATGATAATATCCCACCGGATTTTTGGGCGCCATGCGGATTACCTCTTCAAACGCCTTGCTGGCCTTAGGAATGTCTTTTTTCCCAAGGTAGGCATTACCTAAAATCAAGCGGGCCGGGATCGAATGGGGATCATTCTTTAAAGTTTCCTGTCCTCCTTCGATGGCCAGGTCAAAGGCTCCCGCCCTGAGATTGATGTCAGCCAGTAAAACCCGCGGCTCATTCCATCTGGGGTTCAGTTTCACCGCCTCCGTCAGTTCGTTCTTGGCCTGCTGGATATCTTTATTTCCCATGTGGGCGAGGCCAAGAAGGTAATGGCCCATAGAAGATTTCGGGTTTTCTTTAAGGTAGGGCTGGAGATCGCCAATGGCATCGTTGAATTTATTTTTGGCCAGATGCAGCCTTCCTTTCAGAAACATCCCCTCGTGACTTTTGGGGTTGATCTTGAGGATAGCCTCGATCATCTCCGTAGTTTCAGGGTACTTCTTATCGTTCAGGTAGACTTGGGCAAGTTTGGCCCTGGCTGTGATGTTATTGGAATCAACTTCGATCCCTTTCTTATAAGCCTCGATCGCTTTATCCTTCTTTCCCCAAGCTAAATAAAAGTCTCCCATGTGGAGTAAAGATAAGACTCTCTTGGGTTCGACTTCGATCCCTTTTTGAAACTGCTTCTCAGCATCCTCCGGGCGATTCATGGAGACATAAAAATTCCCCAGGGTCATCCAGGACCCTACCTCCTTAGGAGCAATTTGAGTGACCCTGGCAAGTTCGGCCTCGGCCTGTTTAATTTTTCCAGTCCTGCGGTAAAAGTCCGCCAGGGCATAACGGGCCCGGATATAGTTCTCATCTATTTGAATGGCTTCTTTGAAGGTCACCTCGGCCAGGTTAAAATCTCTTTTGAGCATATAAAGGCTGGCTAAATGGAGAAAGGCCTCGATCTTTTTGGGGTCTTGTTGAATCGCTTTTCTGGCTTCATTTATTGCCCCGTCTATATTTTTTTCGGCCAGATAGACCGAGCTCATCAAAAGAAGGCCGGCAGGGTTGTTGGGCTCCTTGGCCAGAGCTTTTTCGGCCTGTTCTCTGGCTTTTTTGTTGTCTCGTGTT
>JAOUFX010000071.1 GCA_029857975.1 Deltaproteobacteria bacterium
ATTTCCTGTCCTGGCCGGCTGGCCCAATCAGGGAGTCGGGCGGATCAATCCCGACGGCAGCAAGGGTTCCTGCACGGCCTGCCATACCCGCCATCAATTCTCCATGGAAATGGCCAGGAACCCTTACACCTGCTCCGAATGCCATAAAGGGCCCGACGTTCCGGCGTACGCCGTGTATCAGGTCAGCAAGCATGGAAATATTTACTCCTCGCTAAGTAAAGAATGGGATTTCAAGGCGGTACCCTGGACGGTTGGAAAAGATTTTTCCGCCCCTACCTGCGCTGTCTGCCATGTCAGCTTGGTCGTCAACGAGGTCAATGAAGTAGTAGCCGAGCGGACGCATCAGATGAACGACCGGCTTCCCTGGAGAATCTTCGGCCCCATCTATGCCCACGCCCATCCCAAGTCCCCTGATACCACGATCATGAAAAACAAAGCTGGATTACCTTTGCCCACCGAGCTTACCGGAGAACCGGTTTCTCAATACCTGATTGAAGCCAAAGAGCAAGAGAAACGGCAAACCACGATGCAGAATTTATGTATCTCCTGCCACAGCGATGGATGGGTCAAAGGACATTTTACCCGTCTGGAAAACACCATCAAAACCACCAACGAGATGTCCCGGACCGCCACGGAAATTCTTTTAACCGCCTGGAAGACAGGAGCCGCCAAAGGCCCCGCTCAAAACGACAGCCCCTTCAACGAGGCCATCGAAAAAAAATGGGTGGAACAATGGCTCTTCTACGCCAACTCCACCCGCTTCGCCTCGGCCATGGCTGGAGCGGATTATGGGGTCTTTGCCCACGGCCGCTGGCATATGAGCAAAAACCTTCAGGAGATGCTGGAATGGTTAAAATGGAAAAACCCAAAAATCCCGGCTGCAAAAAATAAGAGGAAAAATTAGGCAGTCTAAAAAAAGAGATTCTTTTAGAAAGGAGGTACGGAACCATGCCAGAAAAGCAACTGAGGATGGATCGCCGGAATTTCGTAAAGACGGCTGCACTCGTAGCGGGGGGTGCCAGCCTTCTTGGATCGTTTTCCGCTGCTCATGCCCAAAAGATTAGCGAGGAGCCGGGAAGTCCTATCTACTTGGCCCTGAATATGTCCAAAGTGGCCAACAACGAAGAGAGCTTTCAATTGATGCATAAGGTCGGGCCGAGGGTTTGTATTACCACGGCTTCTCATCCCGGATTCGTGGGTTTCCTCGCCAACATCCAAACAGGCATCCTTCCCCTGGCGGGTCGATACGGCGGCGGGAAGGTCAACATGGCGAAGGAACTCAACCCCCTCCGGAATTACCAATACACCATGTGGAAAAAATGGCAAGATCACGATGATTTTCATCAAAAAGAATTTGCCCGGATTTTCGAGTTATGCGGCATGTGCCTTTCCATGGTCATTGAGGGACCGTGGGAGCCTGTTTACAGGGTTGTAAAAGCAAAGATGCCTCCTGTAAGGTCAATGGGCCAGATAACCGAACTGGGAATGGATATGCAGCAGAAAAAAGAATTTATCCGTTTTGCCACGCCGGCACGGTGCGTGGCCATCGCCGAGCATACCGTTATGCCTGGAAAGGAAAAGGCTTTTGAACAAGGGGCCCTTGCCACCATGGAAGCTCTCTCGGATTCAACCGGTTTTTTGGGATACATGATTCTTAAGCAGATTGGCGTCTGTGCTCTGGGAAGTTTCATGTTGGATCCGAAATCGATGGCCGAATCCCTGCAGACCCTGGGTGCACATCCGCCGAAGAATCCCAAACCTCTTTTTGCCACACCTGCAGCCATGCCCAGTCCTCCGGAATATATCATTCACAGCGAATGGGATGCCGCTGAGCTTGCCCAATTGGGTTTCGCCAAGGTGCTGGTCAATTACCGGATCAGAAAAATCCATGATGAAGGGGTGATGGCTCACTTGATTCGAGGTCCCTATATCATGTTTTTCCAACCGATGATGGAAGAACCGGGCTGGCGGTCTCTGATGTCATAGTAGGCGGATAAAAGAGAATGCGTTTGGAAAATGGACCCTCAACATATTGTCACGGCGATGCATCCCACAGGGGGTTGAATGAACTCCCCCTGGGGGCTCGCCAAGACGAAATGGAAAGGAGGGAAGGATATGAACTTCCTTCGAAAAACCCGATGGTCTCCTTATGCGGCCGGGGCCTTGAGTGGAGTGGTCTCCATTTTTTCCGTCTGGATTGCGGATAAGTATTTTGGCGCCTCCACGACCTTTGTCCGTTCCGCGGGCATGATCGAAAAACTTTTCGGGGCGGAGCGCGTTGCGCAGATGCCTTATTTCATGAAGGAATTGCCGCAAATTGACTGGCAGTGGATGTTTGTTGCCGGAGTTTTGATTGGTTCACTAATCGCCTCGACAACTTCCGGTGCCTTCTGCTGGAAAGCAGTACCGGATATGTGGGAAAAACGCTTTGGCCCAAGCAAAACCAAGAGAGGCACTGTTGCTTTTAGTGGAGGATTGATCGCCATGTTCGGCGCCCGCCTGGCCGATGGGTGACCGAGCGGCCATGGACTGAGCGGTTCGCTTCAGTTGGCAGTCAGCGGTTATATTGCTTTGATCTGTTTTTTCATCGGGGGAATGATCGTAGCCCACATCCTTTATGGAGGAGGTGAGCGTTAATGAAAATACTGCTTTATGGACTTATCACGGGATTCCTCTTCGGTTTCTTATTGCAAAAAGCCCAGGTCATTCGTTATGACAAACAGCTCGGTGCCCTCCGGCTGCAGGACATGACTATTATTAAGTTCATGCTTTCAACCATTGTGGTGGCGATGGTGGGAACTTATCTTCTCAAGGATCTTGGATTCGCCAAGCTTTCCATTAAGACGACCGTGCTGGGGAGCACGATTCTCGGTGGATTGACCTTTGGAATAGGTTGGGGGTTACTGGGTTATTGTCCGGCGACCTCGGCCGGAGCATTAGGGGAGGGCCGATGGGATGCATTATGGGGCATTCTAGGGATGCTGGCCGGTGCAGCCGTTTATGCAGAAGCTTACCCGGGACTGAAAAAAACGGTTTTAACCTGGGGCGACCTGGGTAAGATTACCTTACCGCAGGTGTTCGGAGTAAACCACTGGGTAATCATTCCCATCTTCGTAATGGGGGTCTTCCTCCTTTTCCGCTGGTTGGAGAAGAAAGGACTCTAGAATAAAAATTTACCCTCCATTTGTTTAACAACATCATTCATGGCCTTAGAATCGTTTATTGAGACTTATGGTTATCTCGCCCTCCTGGTTGGAACATTTTTCGAGGGAGAAACAACCATGGTCCTGGGAGGATTTGCCGCCTACCTGGGTTATTTAGACCTACCATGGGTGATCCTCTTTGCTTTTATCGGCACTCTCCTGGGAGACCAATTATTTTTTTATTTAGGCCGCTGGCACAGCCGGGCCATCCTGGCCTGGCATCCTGCCTGGGAGTCTCGCCTCGATAAAGTTGAACGACTCATCGAACGTCACCAGATGAAATTAATCCTCATTTTTCGCTTCCTCTACGGCTTGCGGATCATAACTCTCTTCGGGCTCGGCATGAGTCGGATACCGGCCACTTACTTCTTTCTCTTGAGTGCCCTGAGCGCCCTGGTTTGGGCAGCAGCGATGGGGACCGGCGGCTACCTCTTTGGCAATTTTCTCAGAGTCATTGTGATGGATATAAAACATTATTGGATCAAAGTCTTTTGGGTACTCGCGATTATAGGAGGATTGATCTGGGGGATCTACTGGTACCGTTCTAAAAGAAACAGGAAAGGAAATGCCAAAAAAGAAATCGAAGGCGGCAGTTATGGAAAGGGAAGTCGATAATCATTTTCAAAAAGTTTCCTGATCGAACTTGATCATGGGCTTTTTCATGTCGGCCATGGCATTGACGATCAGTTCGACCAAGCCGCCATAGTAGATGCGGCTGCGTTCCTTGGCGTGGTAAAAAGCTAATATATCCCGGATAGAGCCCTTGCAGTTGGAACAGGGCGCGCAAACGTATTTGGGGGTGTCCTGAGGCTCGCTTTTGAAAGCATCCAGGATTTGTAAAAACTTTTTTCGGCTGCTCACCAGGGTGCGCCATTCCGCGAAATTGAAACCCGACATGATGGCAAATCCGGACCCTCCTCCGCAGCAATAGTTATCCACCCCATGGGGAGTCATTTCCCGGAATTTCGGGGCAATTTTCCGGAGAATGCGTCGCTGGGGCTCCACAATACCCATGGCCCTAACCACATTGCACGGGTCGTGAAGGGTGACCGGAAAATTGTTGCGGGAAGGATCGAACTTGAGGTTCCCCCTGCTTACAATTTCATCCAAAATCACAAATCCTGATTCGCGGGGAATGTTCAAATCCCCGGTCAGAACTCGATCGGCGATAACGGTGAGGGCTTTATGGGCGTGCCCGCATTCGCCGATGATGATCTTCTTGACCTTCAGTTTTTTGGCGATCTCGGCGTGCTTTAGGGCCACTCTGGCCAACTGCACATCATCGTACCAAAGCCCATAATTCACAACATCGTACCCCAGCTCCTCGGAGGAAAGGGTCCAGGAGATACCGGCTGCCTGGAAGAGGATGGCAAAGGCGCCCACATTTTCCGGCCAAGCCAGCACCTCGCCGGCATTGTGCAGGAGCAGGATATCGGCTTCCTCTTTATCCCAGGGAATCTCCAGCTTATAGCCGGTGATTTCCTCCATCTCTTCCTGGATGAAATCCATGCTGTCTTTGACCGCGATCGGATTCATCCCTGTAGTAGAACCCACCTTTAGATGCTGGAGCGTACCTTTTTCGTGGATCTCTTTGGGAGCAATGCCCATTTCCTGGGAAAAAAGTTTTCGGATCTCGTGAGCGATCAGGGCGTTATCGACACCGATCGGGCATACGCTGGCACAGCGGCGGCAAAGCGTGCAACGGTAAGCGAGTTCGGCAAGGCGGGCAACAGCGGTCCAGTTCAAATCAATATCCCCGGTAAGCTTGGAGGTAATTTTTCCGCCGGGTTTGATGTATTTTTTATAAATCCGGCGTAAAACTTCCGAGCGGAAGGTGGGTCGGTAAATCTCCTGGCGCCCGCTCATCTCAAAGACCGGGCAGGCATCGGAACAGGTCTGGCATTTGGCGCAGTGCTCCATGGAGAGCAAAAGGGGCTGGAGAAAACCCCAGTTATTTTTTTTCTCGAAAAGTTTCTGCAGGCCGGACAGAAAAGCCCGAAGATGTTTTTTCTCTTCTTCTTTATTCTGGGGTTTGGGAATGCCGATGGCGATCGTATCATCGAGGGAAGCCTCGATGTTGGCTATCTTCTCATCCTTCAGTTCGGAGAGGGTCAAGTTGTTAAAGTCCTCATAAGGTGGCGGCAGAGGAGACAATTCATTTGCCTGAATGTGGCCTAAACGCTGGGAAGGTTTGGAAATAGCGGATGGTTTCATTAAGGTTTCTTTCATTTACTCCCCTTTGGCCCTGAGGTGGCGATATCCGCCCAAGTCTTTTCCCCGTCGGCTCCGATATGGCCTGCAGCCCATGTCGGCTTGAAGCCCAGGTTCTTCAAAATCGTTGCCTCGATTCGGCTCCCTTTTAAGTTCGGCTTATCTTCCCACCTCACGAAATGATACATGAAGTACTTCATGAACATATGAGACATATGGGTCATAGGGATATAAGCCATAACCAAGGAGGCTATCATAATCGTCCCTTTCCCCAGAAAACTACGGGAAGAAGTGTACCCCTCCGGCTGGCCGCCAAAAGTTAAAAGAGAATAAATGTAGGCTCGTGCCCCGTCAAAAGCATGGTCATGAAAAAGCCAGGCCAATAGCCCCGCTACAAAAAACAAAAAAAGGAAGGCGAGGTTGAAGTAGTCAGCAAAAGACGAATAGTTCTTTAATGCGGGATCGAACACCCGGCGGTAAATTAATCCTATACCGCCCACTGTTCCCATGGTCAATCCGACGAATCCAGTTAGGATCGTCAGATAATAAATCAATGCCCTTAGAGTGCTGCCCCCCGCGGTAATTGGCGCCCCAAAAATCATAGCCACCGCGCCTACAAAAAGGAGGACCAACGTGGCGAGCAACATATACAGGCCGAAATGAAAAGGAAAAGATACTTTCCAGAGCTGGCGATTCTCTTGCCAGACCCCGCGCAGGAACAAAATCTCCGGGATCATGAACTTAAGCTCATTGTAAAGAGAATTTTTCTTTTCCTTCTCC
Source organism: Deltaproteobacteria bacterium (assembly GCA_029857975.1). The sequence continues at coordinate 6,195 of JAOUFX010000071.1, forward strand.
CACCAGTTTAATTCCTCCATGTAGGAACCGCCATAATCAGCTTTCTTTCCGACTTCGTGCTTAACGGGGTAGAGTTCCCACCTGAAATGAAGAGGAAGCTTCCACTGCCTGTAAACTCGCAGTCCCGCCGCGAGGAAAAAAACCACTCAACACCCATATGTCAATAGATAAAGGTTCATAAAACTAACCTCCGCTAATCGGGGGAAGAATCTTAATCATATCCCCGTCATAAATCACGTCTTGTAACTTAAGAATCTCATCCCCCCGAACCAGGACTACAAAAAAATTCAAAATTTCGTCTTTTTCCTTACGCAGGTAAGGCTTGAATGAAGGGAACTTCTCGGCGATTATCCCCAGAAGTTCTTTGACCGGCACGGGCCTTTTTAAATCAAGATCAATCTCTTCTTTACCGGAAAGCTCATCGAAGGGCTTAAAAAAACGAACCTTCATCGCTACCTCTCTTGGCGGGAATGATTTATTTTTTCCCGGAAATCGGAGGAAGTCAAGGGATTTAACCCCGCAACCCGCAACTTATTTTTTCTTCAGCTTTCCCGTGATATAAAAATACCCGTCTTCATCCATGCGGGCCATATCGCCGGTATGCAGCCAACCCTGGCTCAGGGCGCGGGATGACTCTTGGGGCCTCTTCCAATAACCCTTCATCACTTGGGGCCCTTTGACGATCAATTCGCCAACTTCTCCCATTGGCATTTCCCTTGCGCCGTCAGCAACATCGATGATTTTGGCATCCGTGTCTGGCAATGGAATACCTATGGAGCCAATCTTGCGCTTCCCTAAAATCGGGTTGGCATGCGTAAGGGGTGAAGCCTCAGTCAGCCCGTATGCTTCGTTGATCTTCCTCCCTACTTTTCGTTCAAAACTTTGGAGAACTTCCTCGGGTAATGGCTCTCCTATAGACCAACAGATTTTGACCGAAGAAACCTTATGTTTGGCAATATCGGGGTTGGTGGAGAGTCTTTCGATCATGGTAGGTTGAGCCGGAAAAAAAGAGGGGCGATGTTTTTTAAACATCGAGAGAACCTGGATGATTTCAAACTGAGGTACGTGGATGCTCATGGCCGCGAAAAAAATAGGTAGATTCATGCCCATGGTCATGCCATAAGCCAGGTGAAAAGGCGGGATGGAAAGAAAGATTTCCGTCCCCTTTTCCAATTCCCCAATCCACGCCGAAGCCTGCATGATATTGGCCACTAAATTCCGATGCGTCAGGAGCACACCTTTGGGGGGGCCCGATGTTCCGCTGGTATATAGAATGAAGGCGACTTCTTCGGGGCGGCCTGGTATCCTATCCGTCGTCGATAAGTCAGATTGGCCCCGCAAGAGGAACTCTTTGAACAAATGAACATTCGGCTTCCGGGCCACCTTCACCTGGATCCCCCGCCCTTTGGCCGCCAGGTTAAAGAAAAAATCCCTGGGAAAGGGTAAATAATCCTTTACGCCTGTGATGACGAATTGTTTCAGCTTCGTTTTGGAAAAAATAGGATCCACCCGCCGCAAAACCAAGTCCAGGGCTACCAGGGTCTCCACTTCCGCGTCATTGATCTGCCGCTGCAATTCTTCTTCCTGATCCAGTGGATTAAAAAAAACCGGCACTCCCCCCGCTTTCAATCCCCCAAAAGCGCAGACGATCGTCTGCGGCATGTTGGCCAGCAGGATTCCCAATCGATCCCCTGGGCGGAAGCCGATTCCCCTCAGGGCATTGGCGAATTGGTTGGCGTGAGCCCGCAATTCTCTGTATTTAATCCTTCCCCCGAAGAAGAAGGCACCCGTTTTTTCGGGGAAGTGATCCGCGGCATCGTCCAGGATTTGCTGCAGAAGTATGTCAGGGTACTTTAGATTCTTAGGAACATGGGGATCGTAAAATTTTAACCAAGGCTTTTCCATTTTTCTTTCCTTACCAATTCATTGACGGCCTTCATCCAGGTACCAGTGCACAAAACGGTCCAAACCTTCCTGTATTTTTGTTTGGGGCCGGTATCCCAACCGTTCGCTCGCTTTGCGGATGTCCGCATAGGTCCGCTCCACATCTCCAGGTTGGGCGGGGAGATATTCTACGCGGGCCCTTTTCCCCACTCGCTGCTCGATGGCCTGGATCAACTCCGCAAGGGAGATCGTCTGGGACTCCCCGATGTTATAGATTTCATATCCATGTTCTTTAATCAGGGCTCCCATCGTTCCGGCGATGGCATCGTCGATGTACGTATAGTCCCGCCGGGAACTTCCGTCCCCGAAAAGGGCGACTTTCTTTTCCTGATGTATCAACCGGGTAAACTGATGAATCGCCATCTCCGGGCGCTGCCTTGGCCCGTAGACCGTGAAATAACGAAGGCAGGCAACGTCTATCCCGTAAAGATGGTGGTAGGTATGGCAGATAAGCTCGCCCGCTTTTTTGGTGGCGGCGTAAGGAGAAATGGGATTGTCCACCGGGTCTACTTCGGCAAAAGGAATCTTAGGATTGTTCCCGTAGACCGAAGAGGAAGAGGCAAAGACCAACCGGCGGACTCCATGCTTCTTACATGCTTCCAGAAGGGTAAGGGTACCGCGAATGTTCACATCGGAGTATAAAAGCGGGTTCTGGATGGAAGGACGAACCCCGGCCCGGGCTGCCAGGTGCGCTACGATTTCGATATTTTCTTCTTGAAAAATTTTTTCCAGGATTCCTTCATCCCGCAGGTCGCCTTCCACCAAGCGAAACCCGGGGTCTTGAAGGGCGCGGGTCAGGTTGCGCCGTTTC
>JAOUFX010000913.1 GCA_029857975.1 Deltaproteobacteria bacterium
AAATCCATCCCCGATATTATTTTTGACCGGGGCGGTATGGGGAAAGAACCCATGATCCGAGTTCTGGGGCGAGATCCCGAAGATGTCGTTGCCAAGGTCGTTCGCCTGGGTTGAACCTCGCCCTGCGGGCGAATATCGATTTGGTTTTTCTTCTTCCTGCTGAAGCTTTTCTTTGCTCCCCAAAGAGGAAGATTAAACGGTAGATTCCTCTCTCCTTTTGTATTATTATAGTAATCAGAGAGTCTTCAGGGGGAACGGTGCTTGCTTATCTAAAAGAAGTCCTTTTCAGTATGCGCTGGCAGGATTTTATGGACATCCTGCTGATTACCTTTATCCTCTACCGGCTGTATGTATGGTTGCAGGGAACCAGAGCCTTGCGCATCCTGATTGCTCTTGCTGCCTTGGGCCTTCTTTATCTTCTGGCCCGGTGGTCCGGCCTCTTTATAACCACTTGGATCCTGCAATACCTTTGGGCCGTTATCTTGGTTATCATGGTGGTGGTCTTCCAGTCGGAGATTCGCCAAGTCCTGGAACGGATGAGCCCGCTGAATTTTTTCTTGGGGCAGCCCGAAGCCTTGGATCGGTTGGTCCTGGAAGAAGTGGTGCGAACCGCTTTTGAATTGGCCAAGAATCGCATCGGAGCTCTTATCGTCTTTCAGCGGCGGGACATTCTGGAAGATTCTCTGAAGGGAGGAATTCCCCTTGACGGCCGGATAAGCTTCGAGGTTCTTTCCAGTATTTTTCTCCCCCCTTCACCAGCCCACGACGGGGCGGTAATCATCCATGGAGGAAGAATCGTATCGGTGGGATGTTATCTCCCTCTTTCGGACAACCCGGCCCTGCCGCGGAATTATGGAAGCCGACACCGGGCAGGAATCGGTATCACCGAAAAGGGTGATGCCGTCTCTCTCATCGTCTCGGAAGAAAGGGGAGAGGTTCTATTGGCGGTCGAGGGAGAAATTACCCGCATGGGTAACGCGGGTGATCTCCAGGAACGTTTGGGGTCGATGCTTTTCAAGGGAGAAAGGAAAAAAAGTCGTTGGCCATCCGCTTTCACTGCCAACCTGGTACCCAAGGGCATTGCCTTTGCTCTGGTGCTTTTGCTTTGGGGTTTTATCGCCGGACAACAACGGGCGGAAATGTGGTTGACCGTTCCCTTAGAATACCGCAATATACCGACGAATATGGAAATAGCCGGGGAATTGGTCAACAAGGTTGAAGTCGGCATCCGCGGGCCGCGCGGGGTGATCTCGGGCGTTAGCCAGGATCAGGTAAGGGCCCATATAGACTTATCCCAAGGCCTGCGCGGCCTGAATTATCTCCGCATCACAGCGGACAATATCCGCATTCCAGTGGGAACAGAGGTCACCAAGATCAACCCGTCTTCGATTCGCCTCAGGTTGGAAGACGTGAAGACTCGTTCGGTTCAGGTCAAGGCTCAATTCATCGGCAAGCTTCCGAAACCCCTGCGCTTAGAGACCGTCTGGGTAGAGCCCCATTTTGTCGTGCTCCAAGGGCCCGAGAGCCGCTTGACCAAAGTTCGAGAAGTTATGACCGAACCCATAGACTTGTCCAGTATCAAAGAAGATACGAAAATTTCCATAGGGGTGGATGTCAATTTTCCCCAAATTCGCCTGGCCCCCAACCAGCCTTCCCACGTTGCCGTGGAGATCAAAATTGAAAAAGGTTCTTGAATCTAGGAGAAGGGATGCAGGATATTTACGAAGAGATGATTGCCGCCTGCCGGAATATTGCTGCCTCTTTCCCCCCTCCTCGTTTTTATGCCGATGGCGAGAGATGGCTTGCCCTCTCCCGCTCCGCTTTTAATCAAAACCAACAAGTCAAAAGATGCCGGGAACTTGTCCTCCATGAACTCCAAGACAACTTGGGGCATGGAATGGGCCATGCCGAGAAAGTAGCCGTGGAAGCCGGAGCTTTGACTTACATCGAGGGAGAAAGACTTTCCATGGGGCAGGAAGTCCGACACGAAGCCGGTTTCTTGGCCCAGATGGCCGGCCTCCTTCATGACCTCCGGCGGGGCGAAAAAGAGCACGCCCAGGCCAGCGCTTCAGCGGCCAGGAAAATCCTTGAGGGGTTTCCCTCCATCTCTCTCGAGAAGGGGAACTATATCGTGGAAGCGATCGCCAATCATGAAGCCTTTGTCGAA
>JAOUFX010000915.1 GCA_029857975.1 Deltaproteobacteria bacterium
ACATAGATATGCTCTTTCCCAATCTTTAAGAATTCAGGGATGTCTTCCTTTTTTATCTTGTGGCCCCTCTTGAACCGGGGTCCCTTATATTTCCCAGGGATAATCTGAGTCACATCATGGCCGAGCACCATGCCGACGGCATCTTCTATTCTAATCTTTCTCACTATTGATCCTTCCTTTTCTCCCTAAAATAAAATATCCACTGATACAAAATCGGTTAGATCCTTTTTTCCCTCAATACACCTCTTTTCCATGTTTCAAGAGAAGGAATGATATAAGGCAAAAGTCTCATCGAATAGTAGGACGGAAGTAAGGGCAAACCGACAAGATCACCGAAGACGACCAACATGAAAAGGTGATCTAAGTTGCCTTTCTCTTTTTTCAGTTCGAGATCCATCTTATGGACCGTCATGCCATAGAGAATCTCTCTTATAGGCTTTAGATAATCTTTTAATTTGCTAAAAAGAAGTGACACTTTCATGTTTCCCTTAATCGAATCTGTAATAATCTTTCTTCCGATTTTTAGAGAATGATCTCTAAAATTAGGATGATACATGGCAAAGGGATAGTTGCGGATAGGGTAAAAAGATAGTCAAGCTGACTCTTTTTTTTAGCCCACTTCTTTAAATTCTAAAATTATCTTGTCTCGAAAAATCTTTTCAATAATCTCCTGACAAAGAAACACGTCCTCTTCCGGCGTTGCGCCGCAAGCTCCAATGGCCCCGATCATCAGGTCCCCATCCCATATAGGGAAGCCCCCCGGAATAGTGGTGAGGCGGTCATTCCAGTTTTGGGCGTTTAGCCCAAATCCTGGCACCCTCGGATCGCCATACGCCGAAACTTCAGAGCTGGGTCGCCGAAAAACGGCGGCTGTCCAGGCTTTATCGCGGGCAATTTCTGCAGTAGGGATAGGAGCACCATCCATACGGTAAAGTGCCACCAACCAACCGTTTTCATCGACAAGGGCGATGCTGCACGGTTTCCCCATATTTTTGGCCTCGGCAGCCCCTATCTTCAGTAATCTTTTAGCCAATTCTAAATTCATCTCCGCATTCTCCTGCTTTGTTTTATTTCCTTTCATCATAAAGAGCCGTAACACCGGCCTGACTCACTGAGGTATCACTGATGTCTCCCACACCGGATGGAACACCGCTGCAACCGATGGCACCGATCACTTCGTTTTCTTCGTCGGTGACGCGGATCCCCCCAGGAATGAAACAGAGCCTTCCTTTTCCCCTTCCAATCATTCCCATGGCGTGATCACCTAAAAGTTTTCCTATGTTGCGAGGATCGAGCCAGCGAGAGCCCATTAATGTGGGCATTTTAAAGGCAACCGATGTCCAGGCTTTTTCAATAGCAATATCTGTTGTGGCCATTCCTGCTCCATCCATACGGTGGACAGCGATGACCGCGCCAGCCTTGTCCAACACAGCAATGCTACAAGGGGATCCCGCAATATCCCTTGCCCACCTCTCAGCGGCTTCAATCATTTTTAAGGCTTGTTCCAAGGTTAATTGATTCATATTGGCTCCTTCTTTATCAAAGGAAAATATCTCTAAGAAATCAGATCATCTGTAGCGATCACATCTACGCCGGTATTCATTAAATTTGGCAAAATAATCTGGCCCACTCTGATGGGTGGTTTGACCTTCACTCCTGCAAGCTCTTTCGCTGCCTCCTTGAGTTGTGTTTTGAGCAGAGGTTTATTTGTCCGAACTGGGAAAAGGGGGCGAGCACTGTTTCGGGTCAGGACAGTGGCGGTGAGCACGCGAACCGGACTTCTATATTCCTCAAGAACAAATTGCCGTCCCTCTTTACATTTGGTCCCGGTGATTTTGACCACCTCTCCCTGATCATCGATCTTTAGAGTCGTCTCACAGCCGAGAGGGCAGCCGATACATACGATTTTTTCTTCAATCATATTTATTCTCCTTTTTGACACTCCACAACTAGTTCACTTGGGTTCCCTTTTAACAGGTTTAATTCTTTTTGGAGAAGATTGACTTTGATCATCTCGCTGGGCTTCGCCACCCTGAATGCCCGATGATAGATATCTCCCACCTTCAGTCGAACTTTTTCTTCCATCTCTTTTACTCGAATATAGAAGGTAACGTCATTTTGACCACTGATCGTTTGGGGGACGATGGAACGGATATTTCTTCCA
>JAOUFX010000914.1 GCA_029857975.1 Deltaproteobacteria bacterium
TCATCAGCGCCGCTCTTCTTACAGGCTTGAGGCGGGGGGATATTCTCAAGCTCAAATGGGATAATATCGACTTTGAGACGAAAACCCTCCGCTTTTGGGAGGAGAAGAAAGACAAATGGCGGACGAAGCCCCTCTGCAGCCCCATGATTGATCTTCTAAAAAGAATCCCGCGGAGAGAAAAAGAATACATTTTTACGGGACCCGATGGCCAACCCGTGAAGGACGTGAAAAGAGCTTTCAGAACAGCCCTAAAAAAGGCAGGAGTCAAAGATTTTCGATTCCATGACCTGAGGAGAAGCAGCGCGAGTTTTCTCTTGAAGATGGGCTCCCCGCTCCCCGTAATCCAGAAACACCTTGGCCATACCTCGCTTGACATGACTCAGAAGTATGCGCACCTAAGCGATCAATCGGAGAGGATGGAGCTTGAAAAATTGGCGCAGATTTTCCCGGTATCCGAATTTACCGGTCAGAAATTGGTCAGAAATGAGCTTTCAGAGGATACACCAGTTCGTGGAAGTGCTTGATTTTATTGGTCGGGGCGAGAGGATTTGAACCTCCGACCCCCTGCGCCCAAGGCAGGTGCGCTACCAGGCTGCGCTACGCCCCGAATTAAATAAACGTAAGTGGTGGGAGCGTGAGGCGTAAGTAGTAAATAGTAATAAATATTTAAACGCCCTCGCGCCTTACGTCATTATTGTTTTTTATACCATGAGAAACAGCAAGATGGCAAGGAACGATTAGGCGAGAAATTGCGGTAAAATGAGTTTTAGCTTTTTTAGGGCCTGGCCCCGATGGCTGATCTGATTTTTTACCTCTGGCGTAAGCTCGGCCATGGTCTTGCCCAACTCGGGAACAAAAAAGATGGGGTCAAACCCGAAACCATGTTTCCCTTGCGGGGTAAAAGTGATCCTTCCCCGGCATTTCCCTTCTACGGTTTGCATCTCTCCCTCAGGAGAAACAATGGCCATAACACAAATAAACTCAGCTCCCCTTTGACCTTCCGGTATCCCGGTCATTTCGTCCAATAACTTTTGATACCTTTCCCGATCCGTGGCCTTATCGCCGGCAAACCGCGATGAAAAGATTCCCGGACGTCCCTGCAAAACATCTACACATAATCCCGAGTCATCAGCGATAGTGAGGCGCCCGGTCAGATGGGCTACGGTCCGAGCCTTTTTCCCGGCGTTTTCAGAAAAGGTGGCCCCATCTTCCAGCACATCCGGGATTTCCGGAAAATCTTTTAAAGAAATGAGCTTTAGGGAGAACGGGGCCAGGATGGCCTCCAACTCACGAAGCTTTCCCGTATTGCGGGTAGCGATCACGACTTCCTTGGAAGGATCCTTTGGCCTGGCCTTCAATGTTGCCACAACCCCCGTGTGTTTCCCAAAGATTTTTTCTGGATCTTCGTGAGCTGAGCGATGGCCTTTTTAGCCGCCGTCATCATCCGCCTGAGATCATTTGCCGTGAAAGGAGTGCGTTCGGCCGTTCCCTGGACTTCTACGAGGCCGCTGCTTCCGATCATGACGAAGTTCATGTCAACATCGGCCCGCGAGTCCTCTTCGTAGTTTAAGTCCAGATAAATTTTTCCTCCGATCATCCCTACCGAGATGGCAGCTACTGTATCTTTCAGCGGGGGTGCAGTCAGAAGATCTTTTTGTCTTAGAACCGTTAAGGCCTCGGCCAGGGCCACAAAAGCGCCTGTTATGGAGGCAGTGCGGGTTCCCCCGTCCGCCTGGACAACGTCGCAGTCGATCCAGATGGTTCGTTTGCCGAAAGAGAAAAGGTCCACGACTGACCGAAGAGACCGGCCGATCAAGCGCTGAATCTCGTGGGTTCGTCCACCGATCCTTCCCGTAGCGGCTTCCCGGATAGAACGGGTTTGGGTGGAACGGGGAATCATAGAGTATTCGGAAGTAATCCATCCCTGGTTTGAATTTTTAAGAAACCTGGGAACATCTTCCTCCACGCTGGCAGTACAGATCACTTTGGTCTCGCCCAATTCAATGAGAACAGATCCTTCCGGATGTTTGAGGAAATGGGGGGTGATTTTTATCGGTCGCATCTGGAGAAGCTTTCTTCCGTCGGAGCGCATGGAATTTCCTTTCCATTCTGATGATTTACCGCAGAGCGTGCAGAGAACGCGGAGAAATGAAAAAATCAAAAA
>JAOUFX010000072.1 GCA_029857975.1 Deltaproteobacteria bacterium
GGGGAAGATGCTCAAAGGTGAGGATATCAAAATTGGGGAGATGGCGGTCCAGACTGTTCAGACGGACACTTCCTGGGCCGAAATCACCAAGGAAGAGCCAGGAGCAAAGATCGCGCCAGGAAACCTGGCCCGATCCACTGGATTGGAAGTTGCTGCTGCGGCCCCCGTGGTATCTGCCCCACCCACCCCTTCCAGGCCTGCCCCCGTGGCAATGAAGATGTGGGCCGGCAAGGGACGCGCGGAGAAGATCGTGGCGGACTGGAACGGCGACGGACTTTATGACCTGGTCCTTGGGGACCAGGATGGCTTCGTGACCGTGTACCTCAATCAGGGGACAAACGATTCTCCCAGGTATGCTGTGGGGATGAAGCTGAGAGGCGGAGGAAAAGAAATCAAAGTAAAAAGCCCTTCGGCCCCCTACCTGGTCGATTGGAACGAAGATGGGAAGATTGACCTTCTGGTTGGAAATGGCGGTGGATACCTACACCTTTTTCTAAACGCCGGCGCAGTGGATTCTGTAGATTTCGCCCCTGGGGTCATGGTGAAGGCGGCAGGGAAAGACTTGGATGTGGGTAGCGATGCGTCCCCTTGCGTGGTCGATTGGAATGAAGATGGAAAAAAGGATCTCGTCATGGGTAAGGGAAATGGGGAAATTTATATCTTCCTCAATGAAGGATCTGACCAGCAGCCGGTTTTCGGAAAACCGATCCAGCTCAACGGAGGGAGTTTAGACGTAGGTTCTAACTCCTCTCCCGATGTAATAGACTGGAATGGAGATGGTAAGAAGGATTTGATTATTGGCAACGATGATGGGGAAATTTTTGTTTTTCTCAACAAGGGGACGAATGAAGACCCCCAATATGACAACAAAGGGGAAAAGCTGCCCTTAAAGTTTGGGGAGGATATTTCCCCTCGAGTGATCGGTTGGAACCGACCAGGGGCCAACGACCTGGTGGTCGCCGACCGGAATGGAGAAGTCACGCTCTGCGTGAATAACGGGACTCCGCAATCTCCTGCTTTTTCGGAGAAAAAAGTTTTGCGGACCGGGAAACGCTAAGGAGATGAACCATGTCGGGTTCACCGCCCGCCTGGTGTCGATCAAAACCGGCCTCGTAGTGTGGTCGATTTCCCAAACTGGCGGGCGAATCTTCAGGCCTTTGGGCCAGGTAGCCGAGGAAACGGTTCGACTCGCCGTGGAAGAATTGCAGTCCAAGATTCGTTAAAGGCAATCTTAAGAACTAACCCGAGCCTCAAAATCCGGCCGGAATTCCTGCCGGATTTTTTGCGCATCCCGTTCCATCTTCCGTACCCCCTTCATGAAGCCAAAATTCAAGGCCAAATAAAGACTGAAATGCTGAAAGGAGAACGGGCGGCGTTGCCAGAAAGAACGCCAGTTGTAAGTCTGGTGGTAAGCCCAAAAGATCTTATCCTGCAATTCCTCCGGGGTAAAATGCCGGGGGCGGAAAACGATGTGCTGCCGGTCGTACCTTCGCCAATCCTGGTGGAGGATCCGTCCCTCCTGCTGCAAATCCGCGTATAGCTTGGTACCCGGGAACGGGGTCAGGTGGCAATAGTTCACTCCGGTAAGTCGATTCTGCTTGACAAACTGCACCGTGGATTGAATGCCTTCCGCCGTGTCGTCATCGAACCCAAAGATAAAGGAGCCTTGAATGTGGATGGAGCGGGCGTGAATCCTGCGAATGGCCTCTTCGTATTTACGCCCAAGGTTGGACCGCTTGCCGATGGAGCGCAGGACCGCGGGGGAAATAGATTCAAAGCCGATCAGCAAGCCGATGCAGCCGCTGCGGGTAGCCAGATCCAAGAGTTCTTGGTTTTCGGAGATGGATATGGAACATTGGCCGACCCACTTCTTTTTCAGAGGAATCATTGCGGCAAAAAGCTCTTTGGCCGTATCAGGGTCTCCGGCGATGTTATCGTCCACGAAGATAAATAATTTCCGGGGCAAGGCTTTGACCTCTGCTATGACTTGAGGAATAGGCCGGGATCGGTGAGATCTGCCAAAATAGGAACTGACCGAGCAGAATGAACAAGCCATGGGACAACCCCGGGAGACCTGAACGGTCTGGGGGATAAAATACCGGTTGGCTCGGAGGAGGTCCCACCTGGGGGTGGGCAGGGTTTCCAAGGAAACGGGGGCCGATTGCTTATAAATTCTTTCCAGGCGACCTTGGGCGGCTTCTTTCAATACCTGGGGCCAAAGGTTCTCGGCTTCTCCGACGACCACGGCGTCACAATGCTGCAAAGCTTCTTGGGGAAGGCTGGAGGGATGAACTCCTCCCATTACGACCGGAATCCCGCGGGAGCGAAAGTGATCGGCCAGGGCGTAGGCCCGGGAAACGTTGGCGGTCATGGCCGACAGGCCCACTAAGTCCGCATCCAACTTGAGGTCCACGTCCTCTACAGCCTCGTCAATCAACCGAACGTCTGCTTCCGGCGGGGTGAGGGAGGCTAAAACCGGCAGAGCCATGGGGGGCATGGTAAAAGCGGCTCGCCTTTTGCGCCAGAGGTAAGAAGTCGCTGCCGGCGCGATTAAAAACACACGCATTCACATTCCCCTAAGCTTTGAGCTTAAGAGCAAGCCCAGAGTATATATAATAGTTTTTTGCTGCGAAAAAAAATATGAAAAAGCTATTCAAGAATTATGAATCCGGAGGTAAGGTTCTGTCAAGGGTGAATCCCGTATTTTCCTTGACAGGGGCGAATCATTAAAAGTAATATTTTTGCCATCATGTCGAATAAACGACTTCTTTTCCGCCTTGGCCTTTTCTACCTAAATCTGATTGGTTTTTTTAGCCACCTCTTCCCCCGCAGGTTTATGCTCTGGCTGGCTATCCTGGTGGGTAGTTTCTATTGGGCGGTCATGAAAAGAGACCGGGAGATGGTTAACCGGAACCTGAGCCAGATTTTGGAAAACCCCGCTGACCGAAGAAAAACGGTGCGGCGTACTTTTGTTCATTACGCGAAGTATCTAGTTGACTATACGCAGATGGACCTTTTACGGAAAAAAAACTTTTCCTCTCTGGTTTACGAGTTTCAAGGGAAGGAGCATATTGATCAATCCCTGGCCAGGGGGCAAGGAACGATTATTCTTACCGCCCATCTGGGGAACTGGGAAATGGGGGGTGTCTTTCTGACATTATTGGGGTATGACCTAAACGTTATTACGGCCCCGGATGTGGCGGTTCGACTCCAAAATTACCGCACCCGACTCCGCCAAGGACAGAAGATCAAGGTTATTACCCTGAACGATACCCTATCCTCTTCGCTTGCTGTTCTCAAGGCACTCAAGGTCAATGAACTCGTAGCTCTTCTGGGAGACCGGGAATTGCTCGGCAAGGGAATCGCAGTGAATTTTTTCGGGCAGAGGGTATATTTTCCGGTTGGCCCGGCGCTTTTGGCTCACCTCTCGGAAGCGCCTCTTATTCCCACATTCGTTCTTATGGGTAAAGATAGTAAATACCTATGCCTGGCCGAACCTCCGCTTCCCCTGCAGAGAACCGGGAACCGGGACGAAGATTTGGCCGTGAATGCTCAACACATCGCCGACGTCATGGAGAAATTTATTCGCTCCTATCCCGATCAATGGTTTACGTTCTACGATTACTTCGCCCGACATCGGGTTCCATAATTTTATTGTATAGGAATTTCCTTTTTGAACACGGATGTACACAGATTATCAGGATAAGCTTAAAAGAAAATAATTATCCGTCGTTATCTGGGTAAATCTGCGTCCTATTAAATTTATGATTCTCTGGATTGCCTCGATTGCTGGATTTGCTCTCTTTGCCTTAAACGAGATCGCCAACCCCCGAGGGGCGCTTTTAGGAAAAGTGCTCTGGAAAGGAAATCGACGGGGAATCGCTCTGACCTTTGACGATGGGCCCCATCCTTTGTATACCCCCCGCGTTTTAGGAATCCTGGACCGCTTTCGAGCTAAAGCCACGTTTTTCGTCATCGGAAGATATTTGAAAGAGCATGGGGCGCTGGCCGCGGAGGCTTCCCAAAGGGGACACGTGATCGGAAACCATTCCTTAAACCACCTGCGCATGATGAATTTTCTCTCGGGGCAGAAACTCCGTCAGGAGATCCTGGAATGTCAGAGGGAAGCGGAAAAATGGGTCGGCTACAGACCCCGTTTTTACCGGCAGCCGGCGGGTTTCCGTAATCCCAATATTTTTGGTATTCTGAAAGAGCTGGGAATGTCCATGGTGGGCTGGCAGGTTCGGGCCTTCGATACCCAACGCCAAGACCCCCTGGCCATTTCCCGGAGGATTTTGAAAAAAGCCGATCCCGGAGGAGTTATTCTTCTGCACGATGGTTCCGATTCCGTCCTCAACCAAGACCGGACGGCGACTCTTAAGGCTTTACCTGAAATTCTTCGTGTTTTCCGCGACCGAGGAATGGAATTTCTTACCCTGGAGGAACTTTTCGGGATGAGCAAGGATATAAAATAGGTGATAAGCGATTGGGAAAGGGTAAGAGGTGAGAGGTAAGAGGATTTTGGTTTTTGCGGCAATCGCCCTTTTATCAACAGGCCTATTTTCACCGGCCTGCGGCCAGGATGTCCAAGAACTCATCCGGGGCATTGATGAACAACAGCGGAAAATCGAAACTATCACCGCCCTTTTTGTCCAGAAAAAGGAGACCTCGCTCGTAAAGACGCCCTTACTCTCCTCGGGTTTAGTGAGATTCAAACGCCCGGACCTGATCCATTGGAATTATGCGGAGCCGGAACCAATGGAAGTGGCTATCTCCGGGAAGGGCATCTGGATCTATCATCCCGGCAGCCTGCAGGCTGAGAAATATTATTTAGGACGGAATAAGAGAATGACTCAATCCCTGGAACCGCTCCTGGCGATTTTCCAAAAAACTTTTCAACAACTTTCCGACGAATACGCCATTATTTACGGCGGATTGGAGGCCGAGCACATCCATCATTTTGGTTTGCACCCCAGAGATGAGAAAGTCCGGAAGTTCTTGTCCAGGGTGGATTTGTGGATTGACAAAACCTCCGGTGCCATCATAAGATTCAAAATGGTCGAAGCCAATGGGGATCGCCTGAACTTGGAATTTAAAAACCTCCAGATCAACCCCTCCCTCACCGATGACGACCTGAAGATAAAAATTCCTCCCTCTGTAAGGGTATTGGAACAGAGTACGCCATGAATTTTTATCATGCCGTAGTAACTGGGCTCGGGATCATTACCGCCATTGGCCATGAAGTACCCTCTTTTTGGCAGAACCTTTTAGAAGGAGTTTGCGGGATAGATAAAATCACTCTCTTTGATGCCTCCCGGTACCGATCGCAAAAGGCCGCCGAGGTAAAAGGGTTTAACCCTGGCCGATACTTTTCCAACCGGCGTCTCCAGCGTATGTCGCGTTGCGACCAGCTGGGGCTCAAAGCCGCGGCAGAGGCCATCTCCGACTCTCAATGGGACTGGAAGAACGCCGACCGGAACCGCATCGGCATATTCATCGGCGGCGGGGCGGGCGGAATTTTTTCAGCTGAAAAGTACCGCAGGGAGATGCTCCAGAAGGGATGGCACCGGGCCCGACCTTCCCTTCTACTTCCTTTTGCCACTTGTGCCCTCACTGACGCCCTCGCCGAAAAATACGACCTTCAGGGCCCCCGAGCCACCATTGCCACAGCTTGTTCCTCATCGGCTACCGCCATTGGCTATGCCGTTAGCTTAATCCGATCCGGAGAGGTTGTGGCAGCTGTCGCGGGGGGAAGTGAATCTCTCTCCGAAGTAACCTTTGGCGGGTTTAACGCCTTACGTTCAGTGGACCCAGACCGCTGCCGCCCTTTTGACCTTAATCGTAAAGGCCTTTCCCTGGGGGAAGGCGCGGCCATCTTGGTAATCGAAGAAGCCGAACATGCTCGAAGGAGGGGGGCGAAAATTTACGCCGAAGTTCGAGGATATGGCCTTACGGCCGACGGGCATCATATGACCGCTCCAGACCCCGAAGGAAAAGGGGCTTTGCGGGCCATGGAGGCGGCGTTAAAGGATAGCGGCATCGAGCCCAAAGAGGTAGATGCCATCAACGCCCATGGTACGGCGACTGCGGCCAACGACTTAGCCGAGACCAAAGCCATCAAAGAACTTTTTAAAGAAAGGGCGGGAAAAATCCCGGTGAGTGCGATCAAGTCGATGATCGGCCATTGCCTGGGAGCGGCGGGCGCCGTGGAAGCAGTGGCCACCGTTCTTTCTGTATATGAGGATAGAATTCCGCCGACGATCAATTATCAAACGCCGGACCCGGAGTGCGACTTAGACTATGTACCCAACCAAGCACGCAATAAACCAGTGGCCATAGCTCTTTCGAACTCTTTTGCTTTTGGGGGGAATAACACGGCGTTGGTTTTTGGAAAATGGAAAAGCTGAAAAGAAATTTTTCTGCCACAGAGAACACAGTGCGGCATAGCCGCAACCAATAATTTATTGGACGCAGATTAACGCAGATAAACACAGATGAAATTAAAATATGCTTAATAAAATTTTCAGAAACTGAACGTTAGTAGTACAGAGTTCACAGAGAATGATTAACTAATACAAACGCAATATGTAAAGTGTCATTGCGAGGAGCGCAGCGACGAAGCAATCCCACGAAGAACGAGATTGCCGCGCCCTTCGGGCTCGCAATGACTGTAACAATATTTATTTCGTTTGTATTAACTGCATAGCATGAATAAAGAGTGAGAAGTTGTGGCTTCGGTCCTATTCTTAAAACTATAATTTCTCTGTGCCCTCTGTGGCAAATAATCAATTCATATGGATGAAATCGTTGTCACCGGGATCGGCATTATTTCCGCCTGCGGAGTCGGGAAGGAATCGTTCTGGAAAAGTTGCCTCAGCGGCAAGCCGGGAATTGCCCCCATCCAGTCTTTTGATACTTCAGCCTATGCGTCTCACCTTGGCGCCGAAATCCGGGATTTTAATCCCAGGAATTTTATGCCTTCCTTGAAATACCGGCGAATGAGTCGAGTCTCTCGTTTGGCTGTCGCCGCCAGTATCGAGGCCTTGAAGGATGCGGCTTTCCCCATTTCCTTGCCGGCGGCTTCCTCGACGGGAGTGGTTATCGGCACCGGATATGGAAGTACGGCCCAGACCGATGAATTTTTCGTTGGGATGCTGAAAGAAGGCCCCGAGGGGGCCAACCCCAGTCTTTTCCCGGATACCGTTCCCAACGCCCCCGCCAGCCAGGTGTCCATTTACCATGGGATCAAAGGGCCCAATACCACCTTCAGTCATAACGAAGTCTCGGGTGAGCAGGCCCTGGCTTATGCTTATCAGCTGTTGCAGGAAGACCGCGCGGAGGCCGTGCTGGTGGGAAGCGTGGATGAACTCAGCTCCGTTCTTTTTCACAGTTTTGCCGCAGTGCGAGTCTTATCTCCCCAGGGGGGCCGTAAGGAAGGTATGCGTCCCTTTGACCGTCTGCGGAACGGCCGAGTTTTGGGGGAAGGAGCCGGCATCCTTGTCCTGGAGAAAAGAGAACATGCCCGGGGGAGGGGAGCTAAGATTTATGGTTCTCTGGCCGCTTGGGCTGCCACCGGTGGATGCGTAGGAATTCATCATTATGAAGTAGAGGCCGAACAAATGACCCGGGTCATGAAAGATGTCCTGAAGAAGGCTAAAGTTTCTCCGGCGCAGGTGGATTATATCAGCGCTGCCGCTAATTCTACCAAGGAACTAGACCGGCCAGAAGCCATGGCCATCCAGAAGATTGACGCCGAGGCCTTACGACCCATTCCCGTAAGTTCGCTTAAGGGGCACATTGGCGATTTTTGCGGCTCGGCAGCTTTGCGGGTGGCGGCCATCCTTCTTTCCATGAGAGATGGCCGAATTCCTCCAACCCTCGGATTGAAGACCCCTGAGTTCGACTTGGACCATGTCATGGACCAGCCGCGGGAAGTTCCGGTTCAATACGCCCTCCTGAATGGTTTCTCTTTCGGGGGGGCCAATGTTTGTTTGTTATTCAAGAGCGAAATTTAATCGGGACACGGATGAACACAGATTTTACGGATCAAAAATCAAAAATATAAAATCGAATAATAAGCCATTAAAATTTTTATGGATTTCATTATGTATCAAAAAGAGGTAAAGGCTTTTTTAATAATGCTTATCTGCGCAAATCTGCGTCCAAATGAAAAATGAAAATTAAGATCATCTGCCCGAGGTGGCCGGAAAAAAGCCTCTGGCGCCATTTTATCTTCCGTTTCCCCTACCTGAGCCTGACTACGCTGGCAGCCCTTACCCCCGAAGATGTGGAAGTAACGATTGAAGATGAAAATGTTCAGCAAATTAATTTTCAGGATCAACCGGATCTGGTGGCGGTGTCCATCATTACCCCTTTGGCCAACCGCGGGTACGCCATCGCCGAACAATTTCGCAGGATATCCATCCCTGTAGTCATGGGAGGATTTCATGCCACCTGGATGGCTGAAGAAGCAGGACAACATGCCGACGCTGTAGTCTTGGGGGAAGCCGAAATGGTCTGGCTTCAGGTCATCGAGGATTTCAAAAAGGGATCTTTAAAAAAATTCTACCAGGCTGAAGGACGATCAGATTTACAAAAACTTCCCATCCCCCGACGTAACCTTTTGCCAAAGCGGGCTTACTTCTTCACCAATACCATGCAGATCAGCAGGGGATGTCCGTTCCAGTGCGACTTTTGTTCCGTGACCGCTTTCTTTGGCCACACCTGTCGCCTGCGTCCTTTGGAAGAAGTGCGGAAGGAAGTGGAACTCCTCCTGCAAAAGACCAACTTCATTTTTTTTGTTGACGACAACATCATCGGCAATCCCGCCTATGCCCGGGACCTTTTCTCCATTTTGAAGGAATACCGGGTCAAGTGGCTTAGCCATGCTTCCATCAATATTGGTGAAGAC
>JAOUFX010000916.1 GCA_029857975.1 Deltaproteobacteria bacterium
CTGAAGGAGAATCTGGGGCGAATGAGGATAAGGAGGATATCCCCGCGTAAAGCCCGTATGGGGTGCAATCCAGCCACAGGTGAAAAGATAAAGATCCCTCCTAAGACCATGGTAAAAATGCGGGTGGCAAAAGCAGCTAAGGATGCGATTGTCCCGGGGAAGAAGTAGGAAATAGGAGGCTTCTGCGGTTAATCAAAAATGCCAGAAACGTTATTTCATTTCTAAGGTTTCTGGCATTTCCCATTTTGTATAAAAATTCTTGCATCCCCCAAAAACATCCTCCCAGATCCTTGAGGAGATCTCAGCACAAACCAATCCTGGAATCAAAATTACCCAAATCTATAATTCCGATAAAACTCACAACCAAATTTATCCCCTTAATTTTCCTTTTTACTTCAAGATTCTTCGCAAAACTTCCGATTATTAATGTAGATAAAAGGGCTGGAGCCAAAAAATGTCCAAAGAAGAAACAACAAAACCCCATTTCGGGACCGTGAATTTTGAAAAGAGAAAGCATTCCAGATTCTCAATAAATCTGCCCGTTGAATATTGGAAAATCGACGGATCAATAAGCGGTCTAAGCCGCACAGGAAATATCAGCGAAGGCGGCTTACTGCTCTATATTTCCGAACAAATTGAGGTTGGCCAAGAATTAAACTTAAAATTATTTTTCACCTCTGATCTTGAATTTAAATTCATTACAGCGCGTGTGCAGGTAGCTTGGACAGATTTTTGCTTTGAAAAAGAGAGTAGCAGCCGGGTTGGTTTGAAATTCGTCGAAATTTCCGATGAAGATATGAAAAAGCTAAAAGGCTTTTTAAACAATCTGATGCATTTAAAAACTAACTCCCAATTGAATCCCCCGCCTGGATTATTGGTGAAAACCTGATTGGCTATGTTGCGGGGAAAAATCGACTGTTGCAAGTGCCGACATTTTTATGTAACCTGGGACAAGTCTTTCTCCAAAGATTGTGAAGCGATGGGGTTTAAATCGGGGAAAATGCCTTCATTCGTTGTTTATGAGGCTTCAGGGACGGCCTGTTTGCGATTCGCCAAGAAAGAAGCTCCGGCGGAATAAATATATTTCATGTGAAGGTCCCTTGCCATTACCGTTTCTGTAAATCAAAATACTTTTCAAATCGAGAAGAGCGTCTCCCCTTCCTTTACCCTTCCTGGAACCGGAAAACTGGTCTCATCGAAGCCCAGCTCACATCTCAGACGCAATCCGATGACCTGGGCGGAGATCAAGAGTCCGGCTAAGACGGTGGTAAAGATATGGGAGTGAAGGCGGCTGGGGCGGTACTGAATTTTTTTCCACTACCCAAACCTTAGGGTAGCGCTTGACGAAAGACATTTTAGAATCAAACAAATTCAGAATTCTTCGGTTCCGACTGTAAATGCCTCCACTCTGTCCGGTCTTTATACCCGGCATGTTTGGCCACAATATTTTCACAAAGCTTGATTACATAGTCCGGAGAATCTTTCCGGTTTTGAAAATCCTCCCTTAGCATTTCCATCTCTCGCAGGATCTCGTCTACCATTTCTTTCATTTAAATCCCTTCCGAATCGTACAGGTTTGCGTTGCTTTTTGTTGCTTCCTTCTATTTTATTGAAGGGGAGAAAAAATTATATTTACATTCTTTTACTTTTCTTTACTAAATAAAGTGGGGCTATTGTAGGGCTGGAAGATATGGAATTTAGGAAAAAGAAAAGTTTTCTGAACCGACTAAATTTTATAACTATATGATTTAATTTGGTGCCGGCGGTCGGAATTGAACCGACACGTCCCCAAGGGACACGGGATTTTGAGTCCCGCGCGTCTACCAGTTCCACCACGCCGGCACATCAGGCCAAGATTAAAAAGAACGGGAAAATCAAAAGAATTATAATGGGCGCTGGGAGCCATGTCAAGAAAAAATAAAAAATGTTGACAGAGGGCTTAACTTTATGATATTTTGGCCTTAATCTGCTTAATTTGTGGGGCTGTGGCGCAGCTGGGAGCGCGCATGAATGGCATTCATGAGGTCAGGGGTTCGATCCCCCTCAGCTCCACCACTGATAAAGGGGTTACATCAAATTGATGTAACCCCTTTTATTTTTAAGATCATTTCAATTCTGTCGATAAGATAAATATGCCTTGTTGTTCCAAGGCGGAGATT
>JAOUFX010000918.1 GCA_029857975.1 Deltaproteobacteria bacterium
AATCTGCTATATTTGCTCAGAGAGTCCTTGTAGTTTCCCTGGCTGAAAAAATCATTCGCTTCTTTGAAGATTGATCTGGCCTGAAATCCCTCATCAAGATGACAGCATCCGCACATGAGAATTGGTGTTATTATGATGCAAACAAGGAAAAAGTAAAGATGCTCACCTAACCTACTTTGCTTTTTATCCACATACACCTTCGTGTTGTTAATAATATGTTTGATGATTGCAAAACCAGTCGTCTTCCTGATATATCCGAAATATGTACCATATTAAGCGGTGGAAATATAAGGAAGTGGAAGGGTCTTCAAACCCTTCCACTTCCTCTCCGGAGCACTAACGGTAAAGTTAACGGCTCCCATAAGATTGATTTACTTCTTCATTGATTTTTTGAAAAGTTCCTCATCTTTCTTCGCCTTTTCCTCTGCGATCTTCGCCTTTTCCTCCGCCGCCTTCGCCCTTTCCTCTGCCGCCTTTGCACTTTCTACAGCTTTTTCGGCACGGGCTGCGGCTTCATTTGCCTTTATCGTGGCCGCATCGGCTGCTGCCTTGGCTTTCTGCGCATCCTGCGCTGCCTGATCAGCTTTCGCCCCAGTCTGCATTTGATCCGACTGAACTTTCTCGAGG
This sequence comes from Deltaproteobacteria bacterium, assembly GCA_029857975.1. Next base: position 628 of record JAOUFX010000918.1, read on the forward strand.
TCACCTCTTGTTGCACAACCCCCCACAGTAATAGCAAGAACAATTATCATTGAGATTACCAAAAGACTCTTCTTCATCGTCTAATCACCTCCTTTCTGCTCTGCTCAGTTTACCTTACTAATTGAAATGATTTCTTCATTTATAATATTCCCGAGCATGACTGATAAGTCAAATTAAGTTTTCTTAATAGGTCTTTCGAACTCTTACATTTTAAGGTTACTGGACTCAAATGTAACGGACTGTTTATCTTAACGCGTTACTTCAACAAGCTCTTCTTGACAGGTTCAATCAATATACCATCTATTTCCAAATCAATTTTCAAGCGTTTGATTGCATCTTTGGCCTCTCTGATATCATTGAAAGGGCCAGCGATAACACGGTAGCTAACGTTCTTTGATAACACCTTTGCCGGGATTTGTGGACCCTGGTGGTTGATAATGGCGGCAAGCCTCACAGCATCAATCTCGTCACGCACGTCAGCAGCCAAAACAGACCACGCCTCTGTTTTCAGTTCTGGTATTTCTGGTCTGCCATATAATTCGCCTGGGTGCTTGACTTCTATGGTTTCCGCAACCCCTTTTCCACTTCCTTGCCTGATCTCGAATATGGGGACAGGAATCCCCCGGGCCTCGGCCAATACTTTCTTAACTTTGCTCCAGTCAAGCGTGCGCCCCGATTCCTTTTCAATATTTCTCAATTTTGTATATATCTTATCAAACTCAACAGCGTCCAAGTCTTCCGGGGGCGCATGAACTTCCATGTAAAGTACTCCATTACGTTGACCTATGAGATATGGTTGGTTAACGATGTATACAGGTGTTTTAACCGGAGTGTTCTCATAGAATTTCTTCACGTCTTCTGGATAGAGTCTTATGCAGCCATTTGTTGCCCTAAGACCAATGCTGGCCGGCTTATTAGTGCCATGGATCAAATAACTCGGCTTACTTAAATATAGCGCGTATTCTCCCAAGGGATTTTGAGGTCCCGGTGGAACTTCAGCGGGCAGAGGATCTCCTTTTTTCCGATGGTCCTCAGCAATTGAGGCAGGCACATGCCAGGTCGGCCGGATTACCTTGCGCTCCACATGCATTTGACCTGTGGGCGTGGGTCGCTCTTCGGTACCGACACCTACCGGGTAGGTCGACACCATCAGTGACTTACTATCACCTTTAAACTGAAAGAGCCTCATCATGGCTAAGTTGATCACAATGCCTTTTCTAGGAACATCCGGCAGGATAAAACTCAGAGGTAACAGGGTACGCTCTCCGGCCTTAGGCACCCATACATCTACCCCTGGATTTGCCGCACTGATTGCATTGATTCCCAGGCTGAAGTGTCTTGCAATATCCGGCAGTGTATCCCCCTTTTCAAGCCTGATGACTGCCAACCGGCCAATGACGTCATCTCCTTTTGCAACCGAAAACTCATTTCGTTCTAAATAGTTTTCCGGATAAATTGGAAAAGGCGAGGGTGTCTCCTGAATGCTTTTCGTTATAGCGCATCCATGGAGAGATAAGATGAATACAGATAG
>JAOUFX010000073.1 GCA_029857975.1 Deltaproteobacteria bacterium
ACCCGGCCGCTTTACTTTAGGCAAGCATGTTCGGCGATGGCTATCTCTCTTCCCGAAAGGCATCGCGGGAACATTTCGCGCACCCGCCCTGCAAATTGCTTTATGTATTGCCGGTCTAATTCCGCCCGCTTCGCTGCTTCCCTTTCTCTTCGTCGCTCCCTGACTTCGATATCAGCCAAACATTCCTGTTCGGCTTTTTCCGTCGCCTGAGCTTCGACTAAGAGTCCCTGGCGTTCATACCGTTTCCGGGCCCGACTCCACTTCAAAACGACCGCAGCTAAGGTTGAATATCTACGAGCACGCCTGGTAATGGCCGCATCGCCAGGTGGAAGAAAAACAAGATGATCCAGATCGGCGCACGCCAGGCAAAGTGCCCCTTTCTCTTTTTTAAGCGTAATCCAGGCCCCCCGGCCAAGTTCCTCCCCACATTCATCGCAGGTCGAATCTGTGGTCGAAATGAACACTCTTAAGTCAATACTTTGCTTTTTCTGTTTCATCCCCTTGGTCCCTTAATCTCCTTTTTCTCGTACTGTTTCTCCTAGCTTGAGGGCAATGGTCTGCCGTGTTTCCTCACCCAGCACCTTTACTGCACTGTCGTTTGTTTCCAAGGCATCTTAGAATGTCAACTCATCCTCTGTTAGCCCCATCCTCGCCGCGCCGTTGAGCTTCCCGCATCTCTTGGGCGAGTCTGCGTCGCTTCCTCTTTATTACGCTTGCAGTCTTTTGAATGAAGCCAGATTTAAACGGATATAAATAGATAGGCGGACTTCCATCCCCGAGGGAAGTCCGCCCTATCCTGGTGGGGTTATTTCTTCCTCAATTTTGCCGGCGGGATGTAATTCTTGGGAATCGCTTTTCCGTTTTCATCTACCACCCACGCGATCTTCCCTTCTTTCTGGAATTGGGCAATGGCCATCAGGTAGGTTCCGGGGTACATATAATAGGGATTATTGGGATCGCAAAGGACGCGGGAGTGGAAATACGGCTTAATGCGCCGGGTTTCGTATTTCATTTTTCCCAGGGAGTAAACCGTCTCGATCTCTTCCATAGCTTTGATCAGCTTTTCCATGTCATCCGTTCCCCCGGCCTTCTCGATAGCCGCCTTGAAGTGGTAGATGTCGGCGTAGGCTATCTGGACATGAATCTGCAGCGGGATGCCTAACTTTTTCCCCAGGGCGATAAAGGGAAGAGTCTTTGGCGTGAAAGCAATATCCCCTTCGTAGAATCCAGTGAGCATGCCCAGCGACTTCCCACCGGTCATCCTCCAATAATCGTGCGTCTGGGCGACCCCTCCGTATAAATAGGTGGGGATTTTTTGGGCTGCCGAATCGGCCCACTGCTTGGCATAGACCTCCGTGTCGGTGAACCAGGAGCTTACAAACCAGATCACGTCAGCCTTCTTCATCGCGATTTCTTGTAAAATGGGAAGATACATCGTTCCCCGCGCCTTGACGGGTTTGCTATAAACCACTTCCAGGCCGTATTTCTGCTTGGCTACCTCTTCCCAGGTGGGCAGCTTCAGGTAATCAATTCCTTTGCGCCACATCTGGGTCCAAGCCAGATCTTCCCACAGGAAAGCCAGCTTCTTGGCCTTAATGACCTTTTTAAAGAGACCCCCCATGATATTTTCGAGCCAGGAGTAATGAGCAGGTTCCGGATCCCAGTCCCGGAAGCAGAATTTGTATTTCTCATAGTTATCCACGATCTTGGCCGTCAACTCCGACGCCATGGGGCCATTGAAGACCAGGATGTGTGGATATTCCTTAAACATAGCTGCTGAATTTTCCTGGGCCGCCAAACAAATCTCCGATCGGCCCTCGACGGAAATAAAGGTAGCTTTATTCTCCATGAGAAGTCGCCGTGCGCCCTCAACCGAAAGCGAAGTATCTCCCTTGTTATCGAGTACGACGTACTCCACAGGGCGGCCCAGAATCCCGCCGGCTTTGTTGATCTCCTCTACGGCATACTTCTGGATGTCCATACAAGGCCTCGTTCCAGGTGAAGCGACCATCCCAACATAGCCAAAAACGATTGGCTTCCCTTTCGGCTGGGCAAAGGCCGCGGGGGTAAATCCCAGCCCCAGCAAAGAAACGGCTGTAAGAGCAACGATTCCTAACCTTAGCCATCTTTTCATTGTTCACCCTCCTTAATATTTTTTTTGAGGCCCTCAATCTCTGGGTCTCTATGGCAGGCCCGCTGTTTTGGGCCAGCTCGCCTTACCTATAGGTACTTCTTGCGGATGTACTCGTTGTCCTTGCCAAGGCCGGACGAGACCCATTTCACCCGGGGTGGGGATTCGGACATCTTCACGAAATTCGTATTGATCGTGAATTTCCCCAGGGTCTCATCTTCGACTTCCTGAAAGATCTTGCGAATGGCAAACTGTTTGCTTTCCATCGTCATGGGGGGGGTCATCATTCTCATGACAATGGGCACTCCTCCCCCCCGCCATTTTGACCGGGCAGACTTGGCGCTGTAAGTCAAAGCTTTTTTTACCAACTCGTCGGCGGTGTACTGGAGGGTTTTTTCTTCGATGGCTTTATACAAAACCATTGCCTGATCCACTACATCGGGGATCCGGTCGGCCGTGTATCTCCAGTCATCTTCCAAATGCCAGAGCCCGAGGATCTTTAAAAAGGCCCGGAAATCATGATCCCGCGGGGCGGCAATCACCACGTACCCATCCTTGCATTTCCAGAGACCATAAGGGTAGAGGATAAAATCCAAAACCCCAATGCGGGGGCGGGCTTTTTCCCAGGTATACCCGATGGTGGCCGGAAATCCAACCATACTGGAATAGGCATCCATGGCGGCCACGTCCACCATCTGCCCCTCCCCGGTTTGCTGCCGGTGAACGAGGGCTAAGGTTCCTCCCAGGGCGGCGCTCAAACCGGATATGTACCAGCCAGCCCACATCCCAGCTTTCAAAGGCCAGTTATAAGGCTCAGGGGCGTTCATCGGGTCGCCAACCTGGGCGGGAAGGCCCGAACCGGCCTGAGAAGTAATATCGGCATCGGGCAGGGAAGCAAACTGCTTGGCCTTGTCCGTATATTGACCATAGGGAGTGATGGCAATGTAGATGAGCCCCGGGTTCTTCTGGCTCAATTGCCGATATCCAATCCCCCAGGAATCCATCTCTCCTGGATGGAAGGTTTCGATGACCACGGCGGTTTTTTCCGCCAGTTTCATAAAATCTTTGCGGTCCTTTTCAGATTTTTTAAGGTCCAGGGTCATGTATCTTTTGTTGCGGCCTTCCACCATGAAAGGGATTCCTACCCCCTTGACGTTGGCCCCGAAAGGGGTGACTTTGCGCATGGGATCGCCCTCGGGCGGCTCAATCTTGATGACTTCTGCTCCAAACTCGGCAAAGAAGCTGGCCGCAATGATCCCCGCGAAGTTGGCACAGCTGACATCCAGAACCAGGAGATCATCCAGAACTTCCGGTTTCCCCTCGGGGTTCATCATCTCCGCTAACGTCTTGCCCCAAGAAGAAAGGTGGTCAATGGTCTTCCCCGAAGCTACATAACGGGCATATACCTGTTCCTTCTCCTTTTTGCCGCTCACTTCTTTCCCTCTTTTCCATAGTTGAATATGGGATCTGCGTCCAGATTATAATAAACCGGGGGCTTCAGGCCGGGCCGGTCGTCGAAGGTGCCGATGATCTTTTTCTTTTCCAAATCGGCAATCTCCTCCTCGGACATCTCCAGAAACTTTTTCAATACCAGACGATTGTGGTAACCAACCGGCCGGGCAAGCCATTTGGTCCTTGCCGGCGTCTTGCTTAATTGAGCCGACGGGCCGGCCAGGAGCAATTCTCCGTACATCTGATCATTAAAAAGAATGACGCTCCCCCGCTGGCGCCGCCAGGGATCCTGGGAGATCTGATAATCGTCCAATACTTCTGCCGCCGGGAATCCTCTTTCGTTGGCTATCTTGATAATTTGCTCCCCGTCGATCCCTTTTAGCCAATCGGCAACGATCTTGGTAAGGGCATTGGCATTGGCCGGTTTGAGCCTCTCGAATGGATCGGTATATACTTTTTCTTGCAGCAAATCTTCCCGGTCCATGGCACCGCAGAGGGCCTCAAACTGCTTATCCGTGGCGCAGGCCAGGGCCATAAATCGGCCATCCCGGGTCTTGAAAATAGAGGCCGGAACCATGGTGGGATCGGTGTTGGCAGTGCGGCCAATATCCATCCCGGTTAGTTTAAAGGTCGTAAAGTGAAACAAAAGGCGCATCAGGGCTTCAGACTGGGCCAAGTCAATGTACTGCCCTTTTCCCGTTTTATTTCGGAAATAAAGGGCCATGATAATGGCTAAGGCCCCGAAATTGCCGGGGATGTAATCTCCCAGGTAATCAGGAAGTTTATAATACCTGTCCGTATCGGGATAGCCGGTCAGACTCAGCACACTACTGGCAGCTTGGGCGAGAAGATCCCATCCCGGGTAGAAACGTAAAGGCCCATACTGGCCATAAGTGGAGCAGCTCAGGTAGATCACCTTGGGGTTGATCTTGCTGATCTGGGTGTATCCTACCCCCCAGGCCTCGGCCGTGCCCGCGGCAAAGTTTTCAGTAACTACATCGCACCTCTGGGCCATGCGGTAGATAATGTCTTTGGCTTCCGGCTGTTTCAAATCCAGCCCAACAAAATATTTGTTCTGAGTAACAAAATGCCAGAGGGGGTTGGAATGCTTCCAGTATTTTCCCCAATAGGTGGCCGGCCTCCACAAATCTCCATGAAAAGGAAGCTCCAGCTTGATGACCTCAGCACCGTAATTGGCCATGATCCGGGTGGCGGTGGGCCCAAAAATGACGTGGGAAAAATCCAGAACCCGAATCCCCTTTAAAACCTCCGGTTTATCCGCGATCTTAGAAGGATCAAAGAGCTTGGCGGCATAAGAAAAATAATCTTCCATACTCTACCCTCTCAGCCTTTCTTCCTGTCTCTTTGCTCTACGCGCTCTGCCTCTTATCTTCCCAGATAGGCCCTTCTCACCAAATCACTTTGCATGAGGCTTTGACAATCCCCCTCCAGCACAATCCTCCCATCCTGCATGACATAACCCCGGTCGCCGATTTGCAGAGCCCGCAAGGCATTCTGTTCGGGAAGGAGGATAGTGATCTTGGACTCGCGAAGCTTCCCCAAAGTTTGGTAGAGATTGTCCAGGATCACTGGAGCTAATCCCAGAGACGGCTCATCGACCATGAGCATCCGGGGATGGGCCATCAGACCCCGGCCAATGGTCAGCATCTGTTGTTCCCCTCCGCTGAGCATACGGGATTGCATATTGGCTCGTTCTTTCAAGATGGGGAACAAGCTCACGACCCATTTCATTCTCTCTTTCTTATCCTTCCAGGCATTTCCCGGGTAGGCTCCGAGGAGAAGGTTTTCTTTCACGGTCATATAGGGAAAGAGCCGCCTTCCCTCGGGAACCTGAACGATCCCTTCGGCAATTACCCTGTGGGGAGGGAGTCCTCCTATCGCTTTTCCTAAAAACGAGATGGACCCGGAAACGGGTTTCATGATCCCCTGAATAGTGTTTAGAAGGGTACTTTTCCCGGCTCCATTGGAACCCAGAAGGGTCACGAGTTCATTCTCCTTGACCTGCATACTCACATCATGTAGAACCGGGATGACCCCGTAGGACACGTTAAGATTCTTTACCTCAAGCATGGTCTGCCTCGAAACCAAAAGTTAAGAACGCATAGCGCAGAGCGCATAGCGTAAAAAATTCCAATGCCCTAAAACGACCTAATGTTGCTAAAGTAAAATTGCATTTAGCTGAGCCTTTCCGCTTTGCGCCATGCTCTATGCACTCTGCGGGCTTTGCTATGCGCTATGCGCTGCGTGTTCTTAAGTACAAGTCCCCTTCTTCCAACCGGCCCCGAGATAGGCCTCGATGACCTGGTCGTTGCTGGCAATCTCTTCCGGAGTCCCCTCGGCAAGCTTCTCACCGAAATGAATGGCAATGATTCGCTCGGCGGCTTCCATCAGGACCGCCATAACATGTTCGATCCAGAAGATGGTCAGGCCGAATTCTTCCTTGGCCCGGGCGATGAGATGGACAGCTTTGGTGGCCTCTGCAGGATTAAGCCCGGCCATGACCTCGTCGACGAAAAGAAGTTTCGGGGTGGTCGCCAAGGCCCGCGCCAGCTCCAGCATCCTTAAGTCAAAAAAAGTCAGATCGCGGGCTAAGATATTGCGCTTGCTGAAAAGCCCCACAAATTCCAGGTAATGAGTCGCTTCCGCGGCGGCATCGTCCAGACCGCGGTTCATGCGCTTCTTGCCGCATAAAGCACCGGTCACCACGCTCATCAGGGCGGTTAATTCCGGGAAGGGCCGGGGAATCTGGTAAGTCCGGCTGAGACCCAGATGACACCGCTTATGCGGGGGCATGCGGATGATCCTCTTCCCTTCCATTTCAATCTCCCCGGAATCGGCATACAGGGAACCACAGAGGACGTTGACCAAAGTTGTTTTTCCCGCCCCGTTCGGCCCGATGAGGCCCACGGTTTCTCCCTTACGGATGTCAAAGCTTAGATCATGGACGGCGGTCAGGCCTCCAAAGCTCTTGGTGACATTGCGGACTTTCAGGATCTCAGACATCTTGCTTTATCTCCGTACGTGCAAGGTTGGCATGTACTCACGGTAGCGTCGTTTTCGGTAAATCCCGAAGAGGCCCTCCGGAAGGGCAAAGAGGAGAACCGTAAGAATGATCGCGAAGATCACGGGTTGGATGGGTCCTAAAGTGGTGATGAGGATCATTTCCAGGAAAGCTATGAAATAGCCTCCGACCACGCAGCCGAAGACTTGAGCCCGCCCCCCGATAAAGATCACTAAAAGAATCTTGATCATGAAGCTGAGGGGGAGATAGGTAATTCCGGCGAAGGTCCCAAAATAATGGGCGTAAAACCATCCAATAACGCCGATCATGCCGGAGGCGAAAACGAAAGCGAGGATCTTCACCTTATTGATGTTGACCCCGATCCCGTGGGCGACTTCCTCGCCGTCATTGATGGCGGCCATGATCAGGCCGTAGCGCGACTTGATGACCTTGTTCACCACCCAGAGGTAAAGAAGCATGATTAACATAGAGATTAAAGCAGCGATTAGGAAATTGACCTTGACCATGCCCGTGCTTATCAAGGTCTTAACCCCGGCTAGGCCCACATCTCCCTTAAAAATATCCGTGTAGATGAAGGTGATTTCCAGGAAGACCAGGGGCAGAAGCAGGGTCAAGAGGACATAATAGAGCCCCCGGGCAACGATCACAAGGGGAGAAAATAGCAGAGCCGAAATCAAACTCGCAATGACGGCAAAGGGCAGAGTTTTCAGCGGGCCCCATCCATAGGCAATGGACAACAGGGCTGCCGTGTACCCACCCACGCCAATGAAAAAGTTGGGGCCGAAATTTATCCGTCCCGTTCCCAAAGTCATCAGAGCCAGGGGGATAGCGACAGCCGCGTAGAGGTTGGCGGTAATCACCGTGTTGAGGAGGATGGGACTGACAAAATAAGAGACAAGGGGAAAGAGGATAAGGAGAGCCGACCAGATGAGGGTGTTGCGCCAGTATCGGGGCTCCAGGATCCAGTCCCACTTCTTCCCTTTGTAACGGATGATAATACGATCTCTTCTGACTTCGACGTCTACCATAGAGCCTCACTCTTAGCGATTCCTTGCGGTCTCACCATTAGAATGATCATAACCAGAACCAAAGCCGAGAAGTTCATGAATCGAGGTTCCCCTAACACGAAGGAGACAGTGGCATGGGTAAATCCGACGAGAAAGCTGGCGATAATGGTGCCCTTAATATTTCCCAGTCCCCCGAGAATGGCCACCAGGATGGCGGTTGTCATGTAGAGAGAGCCCATCGTCGGATCCACGGCCCAGACCGGGGCCACCATGAGGGTTCCGATAATGACCGGAATCAGGATCAGAAACATGGTGAAGGTATAGAGGGCTTCCACGTGAATCCCAATGAGCCGGCTGCTGTAAATATCCTGGGAGAGAGCCCGAATGGCCAAGCCGATCTTGGTTTTAAGGAAGAAAAGGATAAAAAGAATTGTCAGGATGACGGCGATCGCCGCCCCTGCTAACAGCTGATTGGAGATGACCGCCGATCCGATCTCGGTGCTCCCGTCGATGATTGTGGTTTGAATGAACACCCCGGCCTGAATGGGGTACCGGTAAGTTACGGCCTGTTCGACGATGATGGAAATCAGCAGGAGCCCCGTCAGGATAATCTCTTCCTGGGCCACGTATTTCATGATGATCCCCTTGTAGATGGCATAGGAGATGGCAAACTGAATCACCACCATGCCCAGGAGAGCCGGGATCAAACCGAAACCAAGCTCTTTCATCAACATCCAGGTTAAATAGACGGAAAGAGTAAAAAGGTAGGCATAGCCGAGATGAAAAATCCTGAGAACGCCACATATGATAGAGAACCCCAGGGAGACGAGCAGGTAAAGAGCCCCGAGGACCAAGGAGTAGGTAAGGACGACCTCTATGGTACCCCACATTGATCCGTCCCTCCTTTTCTCAGCGACAGGCAGTATCTAACTGTCGGCAGGGTAGTGGCTAATCTTTTAGAATAAACGGCAAAATCTTGTCAAGCCTTTTTTGAGAAGAAGGATAAGGAGTCATATTAATATAAATACTATACATAAAAGTCAAGGAAAATATTCAGAATTTCCTGCGGAAATCCCTGCGATAAGGATCAACGGGGAAGGATTTCCTGGCGTACCTGACGCAGGGCCTTAAGAAGAGTGTTATTCTCTTTGCGGCTGCGCACGGCGATGCGGAAAAAGTAGGGGCCGATATGATGGAAGGAACCGCAATCGCGAATCAGGATTCCATGGGGGATCAATTTTTCCCGTAGTTCGGCAGCATTCAGAT
>JAOUFX010000917.1 GCA_029857975.1 Deltaproteobacteria bacterium
AGCTGGCCGGTCGCCCGGAAGCGTTCGCTGTAGTATAAAGGGATCTGCTGATAGCTGAGGTCCCTTCGCGTCGCCGAGCTTCCCAGAACGGGGAGGAAAACATCCATCCGCCATTCTCCGGGCCCGGCCTTCCCACCCCTCCGGACCGTCCATTCCTGAAAGAGGCTCTTCACGTATTTCTCCAGGCCCTGAGGGGTCTGGTGCCCTCCGAGGGCGCGGACGTGAATATCCATCGTCTTCCCCGCAGGGTCGAAGGATATTTCTTTCAGGTTCCCTTCCAGCGATTGGGCCAGGATCGCTTGCAGCTCGGCGGACGTGCCCTGCCGGGGAGGAAGGTAGTCCACCGTGGCGCAGCAGGGGAGAAGAAAAAGGGACAAGAGAAGCAAGGTCCGGATCCGAGGCCCGGACCGGAATAAATGGTTAACCATGTGTTGTTCCTACTTGATCGATTTGAACGGACCGATCATATAAAGAATGTAATACTCCAGGTACCGGGCTTCGCCTTTTAAGTCTTCCGTCTGGAGGATCTTTCCCGATTCCCGTTCATAAAAGGTCAGGTGCAAATCAACAATCCCTTGGGTAGATTCCATGTAGACCAGGGGAATGAAGTCCCTGCGGGTCTGGTGCACTCCGAAAACCCTGGCCTTCACATCGAGGAGAATGTCCGCTTGGGCTTTGGACCGGGCCAATCCGGCGCCCTGGGCGGATATTTTTTCTGCCAACCAGGAACGGAGAAAGCGTTCCTCGGCGCTCTCCTCTCCGGTCCGGTCAGTCAGGGTATACACCTCCACCCACAGGGCTTTCCCCTTGTAGGCTTCAAAGTTCGCGGCCTTCATGGCTTTTTCCAGGGCATTCACCGGAGTGGATTGGGAGTCCGCAGAACGCCCCATGCTTGGCCCCCAGTATCTCTTCGTAGCGCAGGAAGAGGCGAATAACAGGATCAGAACCATTAGGAACGACCATTCGATGAGTTGCCGATGAAGGGATTTGCTTTTCATATTTTAGACTCTCTCCTCTTGGCTGGAAATCCTGATGGCATTTTGCAGCGGACCGCCCCGCCTCCTGATAAAGGCCATAAAAAGCATAACGGACCGATGTTCGGGTTGTCAAGGAACAAACCGGCCAAATGCGGAATGCGGAATTCGGAATGCGGAATAAGAAAGACCCCGACCCTGAAAGAAATTCGGGGCAAGCCAGATTTTTAATTCCGCATTCGGCAGTCCGCATTCCGCATTTTATAAAATTTCTTCTTGATTCCCGGAACCGGTCAAAATATACTCTGGCATCTTGTCTGATCGAGTTTGATCCGGTCTGATTCATAGGAGAAGAAAATGGGATTGATGAAAGGAACGCTTACTTTTTCCCGCTATCGGCTCCAGGAGCCTCTTCCGGGTAATTTCCAGGAATTCATCCACCGCCAGATCAAGAGGTTCGCCTTCCGGGAGCTCTCCATGGGAAGCGAAGAACAATCTTCCGGCTGGACCAGCTTGGAAAACCCCCTGGACAACCAATTCGAGTATGCCAACTACGCGGTGGGGGATTACTTGACTTTTTCCTTCCGTCTGGACCGGAAGAAGGTCCCCCCTTCCTTGATGAAGATCAAATACCTCGAAGCCGAAAAGAAAGCGCTCGGCGTGAAAACCAAAAAGTTTCTTTCCAAAGGAGAGAAGGAGGAGCTCAAAGAGCGCATCCACCTCGAACTGCTGAGCAAAACCTACCCGGTTCCATCCTTTTTCGATGTCTGCTGGTCCCCCTCCGGGGGCTGGGTGATTTTCGGTTCTCTTTCCCCCAAGGCCGCCGAAGAGTTCGAAAAGCTCTTCAAGAAATCCTTCAACCTGACTCTCTCTCCCCTGGTCCCCTGGGACCCGCAACGGCTCGAGGCGGGCCTGCCGGAAAGAATCGGGTCCCTGAAAGATGGGGTCTTTCTCAACCCGCAGAGCCCGGACCCGGGAAAGGCGGGCCCCCCCCTTCTGGGAAGGGAATTTCTCACCTGGCTCTGGTTCAAGAGCGAAGAGCGGGGCGGGGCGGTTCAGATTCCCGGAACGGGGGACGTGGAGGTTTCCTTCGCCCGCAGGCTGGCTCTGGAATCCGGCGGGGGTGAATATTCCGAGACCATCATCTGCCAGGGTCTGCATGCCGGCCTGAAGGAGGGGAAAGC
>JAOUFX010000920.1 GCA_029857975.1 Deltaproteobacteria bacterium
CCTGGCTTTTATTCTGGGGGGGTTAGCGGTGATATTTGGACTTATAGGCTGGGGGCCTGCGGCTTTCTTTATGTTCGGGAACCGCATCTACGGCTTGATGGACAACTTTATCCTGGCAGCGATTCCTATGTTTATTTTTATGGCTAACCTCTTACAAGAATCCGGGGTGGCTGAAAATCTGTTTGAATCTTTGCGCTATCTTTTGGGTCCAATCAAGGGTGGAGTAGCCATGGCCGTGGTGTTGGTGTGCACCGTGTTTGCTGCCTGCACGGGGGTGATCGGGGCCTCTGTGGTTACCATGGCTCTTCTGGCCATGCCCACCATGCTGAAATATGGCTATGATAAAAGGTTAACTGCCGGAACGATTTGTGCCGGCGGAACCCTTGGTATCCTTATCCCTCCCAGTATCATGTTGGTTTTGATGGCCGACCAGACGGGATTGTCTGTGGGCAAGTTGTTTCTCGGCGGCATCGTTCCCGGGGTGGTTCTTTCGATCTTGTATTTACTTTATATAGGCGTCAAATGTTACCGGCGACCGGAATTGGGACCGCCCTTATCCATTGAGGAGAGGGCGGCAGTTCCGGTAAGGAAAAGGATAGCCATGGCAGCGGTATCCCTCGTCCCTCCGACCCTCCTGATTATTGGAGTGCTGGGGGCTATTTTTTCCGGAATCGCCACTCCTACCGAAGCCTCGGGCGTGGGGGCCTTCCTTGCCCTGTTAATGACCTTCTTCTACCGCCGCTTTAGCTGGAAAATGCTCAAGAATACGGTCGTCGGAACGGGCAAGACGGTTTGCATGGTGATGATGGTCCTGGTCGGGGCTTCCTGCTTTACAGGAGTATTTCTGGGGATCGGTGGCGGCAAGGTACTGACCGATCTTATCTTCACTCTCGGGATGGGCAACAAGTGGCTTATCTTAACGATCATGATGCTGATTGTCTTTTTCCTGGGTGCCCTGATCGACTGGATCGGAATCATCTTTATCACCTTCCCAGTCTTTCTGCCCATCGCCGAGCAACTCGGGTTTGACCAACTCTGGTTTGTGGTCTGTCTCGCCGTCAACTTACAGAATTCTTTCTTGACCCCTCCCTTTGGATATGCGCTGTTTTATCTCAAAGGGGTCGCTCCTCCTGGGGTGACCACAGAAGACGTTTACAAGGGCATTTACCCTTTTATCATACTCATGTTAGTCGGGTTAGCTATATGTATCATGTTCCCCAGTTTTGTTACCTATTTTGCTGGTTTGATAGATTGAAGATCTTTCCCCAAAATAGAACTGTTTCGTAAAAACCGGAGAAACCTCATAGAAACGTTGTCTCCTGCAACCGAGGGTTTGTTGCTCTCCTATATAGATCAGGAAAAGCTGGGAAAGCTAAAGGAAGAAAAACAGGAGACGCTCATCAAGCGAATAAAAGACAGGTTGAGTGAATTCGCCCGACGTTAACTCAAGGATGACCCAGAAACGGTAAGATGAGTAGCTTCGATAAACGTCATTTTTGGCGACCCGGCCGTAGAAATCCTTCAAAAGGCGGACGATCTGAACTGTGACGCCGTCATCATGGGAACTTACGGGAAAGGGTTGATAAGCCACGCCTTCTTAGGAAGCGTATCCGAAAGAGTCCTGCACCGCATCCAAAAACCTGTTTTCATCATTCCTCTTCCGGCAGGCGAGACCAATATCTCCATGGCGGAAATTTAAAGAATTCTGGGGCCCCCTCACCCTTCCCTCCTCCCCTCCGGGGAACGGAGTAAGGTGAGGGGGTTAAATATTCTATGCCTACCTTTTAGCCCTTTCCTCCGCATCCCTTCTTATCGAACGATGCAGCCGGTCGAGCTTGAAGACGGTCTCCATGTCCTGAAGGTTGTTGATTCCGGCATGGCCCATGCGAATCATGTTTACCAGAGAGTCACCATTCGTCCATCCTACAAGATAGGTTGGGTCTTCAATTACCAGGATCAGGGCGGGGCGGGAGACTTTTTCCTTCACCACTTTGATTTTTTGTTTGTCGAGGATCAGGCCCATTTTCCCCCCGCCGGTCTTAACCTGGATCTTGCGGGTCCAGTTGGCCAGGTCCCTCTGAGCGCGCGGGCTCTTGGGGATGGCTGAGACAAACTTAGTGACGGTCTGGAGTATCTTGGGAAACTGTTTCTTGT
>JAOUFX010000919.1 GCA_029857975.1 Deltaproteobacteria bacterium
TACCGCCATCTACAGGCCCTTAGTTTTTTTCTTGACTTTTCCTTCGTTTGTGATTAATTCTTTAAAACATTAAACCGAAATTGAGCGATTCTTTTAAACCACAGAGAACACGGAGATTAATTGCATAGTTAAAAAAACAAAATATGCTCAATCTTTTCTCTGGGTTCTCATGTAATAAATTCGCCAGATAGAATATGGTGTTGTTTTCACATAACGAGTACACAGAGGAAAGCAATGAAAAAAAGTTTATTTCCTGGTTTTGTCTTAATTTTCCTCTGTGCCCTCTGTGGTAAATCGCCTTTTTTAGGTTAAAATAAAAATTCACATCTGAACATTTTTTCTTTTCGTACCCATCATATCCCAAATGGAACATGGGGACTATACTTTTCTGGGCGAATGAATGAAAATCGATAATTATAAAGAGATGCTGGAGCTTATTTTGAATCATTCCCATGAAGGGGTTGTCCTCTGTGACTCCCAAGGAAAAATCCGCTATTTCAATCGGATATATGGAGAAACCTTCAACCTGAGTCCTGAAGGGGATGTCGGGAAATACATAACGGAAATCTTCCCGGACGCCCGGATTCCGATTGTCGCCCAAACCGGAATCCCTGAATTCGGCGTGATCTATCTTTGGAAAGGCCAGAAATTGGTCGTCAATCGCATTCCGGTAAAAGAGAGAGGAAAAGTGATTGGAGTTATCACGCAGGTTCTGTTCCGCGATATTCAGGAACTCCGCGAACTGAACGAAAAGGTTAACTTTCTCCAGACAAAAATCATCAGCATCGGAGATGAGTTCCGGCAATATTTTCAGGCCAAATACACCCTGGATGACATAATCGGCGCCAGCGACCCGATCCAACAACTGAAGAACCAAGTCATAAAACATGCTCAATCTTCCCTGCCGGTTTTAATTTTAGGAGCAAGCGGGACGGGAAAGGAGCTTTGCGCCCATGCCCTTCATCGCCTGAGCCCACGTTCCAAGAGGGCGTTTATGGTGATCAACTGTGCGGCCATCCCCAAAGAGCTGATGGAGTCCGAGCTATTCGGATATGAACAAGGAGCCTTTACGGGAGCCGCTCAAAAAGGAAGGATTGGCAAGCTTGAACTTGTTGAAGGAGGAACTCTTTTCTTCGACGAGATTGGCGACATGCCGCTTGAAATGCAGGCTAAAATTCTGCGAGTCATTGAAGAAAAGACCGTGACCAAGGTTGGTGGAAGCAAGCCAGTTCCAGTTAATTTTGCCCTCATCGCGGCCACCAATCGCGATATAGAAGATCTGGTACAAAAAGGGGCCTTTCGGTCGGATTTATACTACCGGATCAACACTTTTGTCCTGAAAATTCCCCCTCTGCGGGAGCGCAAAGAAGATATTTTATCGATTGCTCGACATTTGGCTTTTTCCTCGGAATGCAATCCCTCCCAAAGGCCGATCGCTTTTTCCGATGAGGTCCTGCAAGCCCTAATGGACCATGACTGGCCAGGCAACATCAGGGAGCTTAAAAATCTCGTAAATTTTGCTGTCAACAACCTTGGCCCGGAAGAAAGGCTGGTACAATTGAGCCATTTGCCGATCTCTTTTCTAAAGATAAGAACGGACCCTTCTCTTTTAACCTCAGGCTTGCCTTACAAAAAGGCCATGCTGCATCGGCAAAAAGAGATTATTCAGGAAGCTCTCAGGACCACTTGCGGGAATAAAATGGCCGCAGCAAAACTTTTGGGTATCTCCCGCTCCGTTCTGTACGAAAAGCTTGAAAGTTAACTCCCCTCAAGCGGATTTTTTTAGGCGGAAAACTTGGATTAATTCCCAGCTGCTGATAAGCATTAAGTGTCCGGAAAAGTGGACAATAAGCTCATTGTGTCCGGATATTCGGACAATAAAAAATTCACTCCGTTCATCCCATTACTTTATAAATAGCGGAAATTATTAACCAAACAAACTATTGGAGGCTGTGGCATTGATATTGCTAAATCAAAAGTTTACATCCTTTCCTGAATTCCCAAAAACTTCAATATCCTTAGAGCAATAAAAATCTCAAAGCCTTGTTAAATAGCAGGGGTCAACATGAAGAAACATCTCGAAGGAATTCTTGTCATTGACTTGACGGCTTGGTTGGCTGGACCCTTTGTGAGTTTGAACCTCGCTGCCATGGG
>JAOUFX010000921.1 GCA_029857975.1 Deltaproteobacteria bacterium
TTCTGGAACGTGCTTATTGATCAGATTGGCAAAACCCGCTCCGATGAAATAAAAAGTTCCGGCCGGATTACCCGTGCCTAAAGAGAGGTATTTTTTTGAGGCCGCAGCCCCCTCACGGGCTACCCCCAGCGAAATTGTCATGATCAAGATGATCCCTATGATCATTATCCTTTTCTTCATGTCTTCCTCCTTTCTTTTCGGCCTTAAAGGCGGGTTCAATATATACTTCTGCCATCCCAAACCCCTGGAATTCACCCCCACCGCGTAGAATCGTTTTAAATCGACAGCAATTTTCTTAAACCTATTCTTCCATCTTGCTAACTACTAGAGCAAAGCCCTTGGGCATCTCCTTGAGAAATACGGGAAATTTCTGAACCAATTCCTTGTTGGGCTCCAAGGCCAGAGGCTTTCCTTTCTTCACCGTGCGGGGGTAATATCCAGCAATTGGCTCTGTGCCGATGGGATAAATGGTTAGCTTAAACCGCCAGGGTTTATCGGATACATTCTTAATCCCGACTTCGTAGATCAACATCTGCCCAGACTGGGTTTTTCCCATATACCAACCCACCTTGGTAATCTTGGCTTCCGGAACCACATCATAGGCTATCCCCGTGGTCCAATTCTCCGGCGGCTGCGCGAAAGCGGGAACGCCCAGCCCTAAAAAGGTTCCAACAATTCCGAAGAAGAATAATAACCGCAAACCCCGTTTCATTCCCTTGATCTTCATGCTCGCCTCCTCCTTTCTTTTTTTATCCTCCCTGCAGGCCACCATTCAGCAGGGGGTAACCTTTTTCGTGACTCGGAACTCCTTTCAATTTTCTGGTTCAGGCTTTTTCTCCCGGCGCAGCAGGTCAATGAAAAATGTCGGCCTCTGAGCGCATAAAACAAATCCCAGCAGCCCTACACCGATAATGTCAGTAATCCAACCCGGCTTGATCAAGGTGACGGCGGCTGCGAAACAAAGGATCCTCTCATAAATTTTAGTCTCCCGGAACAAATAACCCTGGATTCCACAGGCCAGGGCATAGACCCCGATGAGGGCGGTGACCACAGAGAGCAGAATACTTTGGACATTCCCTTTGAGAAGCAGGGCGTTGTTATAGACGAACATGTAAGGAAGGAGATAAACCACCAATCCCAGCCGGCAGGCCATCCAGGCAGTGCGCATCATGGGGGCACCAGCGATTCCTGCGGCAACAAAAGCTCCTGGAGCCACCGGAGGAGTGAGATCAGATACCAAAGCGAAGAAGAAAATGAACAGGTGGGCGGCAATCGGCTCCACTCCCATCTGGACCAGGGCAGGGGCGACCAAGATAGCCAGAACAAGATAAGAGACTATAATGGGCAGCCCCAAACCTAGGATCAGAGAAGCGACCATGGTCAACAGCAATAGGACAAGCAGGGATTCGCCGGAGACTTCGATGAGGATGGAAGAAATCTGCAGTCCCAAACCCGTGAGAGTGATCATGCCGACCAGTATATTACAGGCTACGACGACGCCCGCGATTGGCAAAAAATTTATGGCTCCCCGTTCCAGTGCCCGAATGATTTGAGGCAAGCTCATGCGGGTGGATTTACGGAAAAAGGCCACCACGGGAACGGAAACGACCGCCCAGAAGGCTGCCCGGCTCTCGGTGACGTGGACATACATCAAAAGGTATACCAGGATGGCCACAGGAATAATGAAGTGAAAACCTTCCTTTAAGACATCTTGCAATTTTGGGCTTAAATGCTTGGGCTGTCCCTTGAGATTGTATTTCAATGCCTCAAAATCCACGATCAGGAAAATGCCTATGTAATAGAGAAGGGCCGATAGGAGCGCTGATTTGCAGATGTACCCATAGGAAACCCCCAGAATCTCCATCATGAGGAACACAGAACCTCCCATGACCGGGGGCATGAACTGCCCGCCCACGCTCGAAGCGGATTCCACGGCTGCAGCGAAATGGGGTCTGTAACCCGCTTTTTTCATCATCGGGATAGTGATCTGGCCAGTCGCTGAAACATTGGCCATGGCACTTCCAGAAACCATGCCAAACATAGAGCTGGCCACCACGGCAATTTTGGCCGGTCCTCCCCGTACATGTCCGAAAAGGCTTGAAGCCAGGCCGAAGAAAAAATTCCCCGCTCCCGATTCCTGCATAAAGGTCCCA
>JAOUFX010000922.1 GCA_029857975.1 Deltaproteobacteria bacterium
CCTGGCCATAACCTTTTTCTTATATATTGAACTCGCCGCCAAATGGTTTACTTTCCCCGATTATCAATCCCCCTTTCGGGATATCTACGGATGGGCCACCATCGCCAAAGAGGCCCATGAAATTTTAAAAGAAAAGCAGGGGCCTAATAAGGCCTTAGCCGTGACGGAATGGACAATAGGCAGTCGATTGATCTATTATGCTTTGCCTTATCATCCGGAGGTGTTTGTCATCGATCAGAGGAAAGACCAGTTTGATTTTTGGCAAAAAAGTTCCCCTTTAGGTTATAATTTTCTTTTTGTCAATTCCTATTTTTCTAAAGAAGATATCGCCAAGAGCTTTTATTGTGATGAGGTGAGGGTAGTTAAAAGAATGGATATCTTATTGAACGGCGGTAAAGTCGAAGCCATCGAATATGTGTGGTGTAAAAATTTTCAAGGAGCCAAAGATGGGAAGCGCTAAATGGAAATTAGCCGCCGGCTTTGCGGCCACGGTCATTTTTGTCGTCCTCAGCCATTTTTTTATCGATATTCCCGTAGCGCTCTTTTGCAAAAAAATAGATAAAAGCGTAACGGATATTTTTGAGATGATAACTCCTTTAGGAATTTCCACTTGGTATCTCGTAGGCTCTTTTTCCCTTTTTTTATTGTTTAAGTTTTATTACCAGCGGCGGCTCCTGGCCAATCGGGTACTCTTTCTTTTTGCCTCGATTTCGTTTTCAGGGATAATATCCACAATTTTAAAATGGCTCATGGGCCGTTTTCGACCTAAAGTCCTTTTTGAAGAAAATCTTTATGGTTTTAATTTTTTTTCAACCACTTATGAGAAAAACTCATTTCCTTCGGGTCACGCCACCACGGTTTTTTCCCTGGCGTTAGCCCTCTCGATTTTCTTCCCTAAATATCGAGTCCTATTTTTAAGCTACGCTCTGATCGTGGCGGCGACCAGGGTAGTTATAACCGCACATTACCTAAGTGATGCGGTAGGAGGGGCGTTTGTAGCCATCATGACCGTTTTTTTTCTGCGGAAAGGAATTTACTTCCTGGAACGGAAGGGGTTTTCCAAACTCAGCATTTGAACTTTGAATCCCAAAGCACTTTCAGGGAGAAGCCCCTTTTTTACCCAGATTATACGCTTCCTTTTGGGCCGCCTCATTCATAGCAATCTCCCCCTTTGCTGAAGCGGAGGCTCGGACGGCTCCCATCCATTGGAGCTTAGTGAACTGGCAGGTGGTCTGGAAACTATGGACGATGGGATCAGCCGTGGAAACATCGGAATCTCCGCAGACAGTGATTAGGCCAATCTTCTTTTCTTTCATTCGGGGATAATAAGCCTTGTGCCAGCGCCATTCCGCGTCAAAGAAGGCACACCACCGGTCTAAGTAAGCTTTCATCTGGGAGGTCATAGCCCAGAAGTACACGGGCACGCTATGAATGATTGTGTTTGCCTCCAGGATTTTTTTATGGATTTCCAGCATGTCATCCTGGATAGCACAAACTCCTGTTGCATTGCATTTTTCACAGTTAAGGCACCCGGAAATTTTTTTCCGGCAAAGGATAATCTTTTCCACTTCCGCTCCGGCGTCCCGGGCTCCGGCCAGGGCCTGATCCAGAAGGATGTCGCTATTCCCTCCCACTCGCGGACTTCCCATGATTCCCAAGACTTTCATCTTCCCTCCTTTAATCGGGTTTATATTTGTTTATCTTTTCTTTCCTAAATTTGCCAGGGAAACGCTTTACGGTCCTTCTTTCTTGCTTTGACAATAGCCCCGAAAAGGTGTTACAAAAAACATGGAAACTTATGAAGAAACTTCGTTTGACCTTAACATCGTCAATAGAACCAGCACCAAGACCAACCGGCAGCAGGAAATAATCCAGCGGACTTCGCTATGATAAACCGCAAAATTTTTCCCTTTCCCTTGGCGCCCCTTTTTCTGCTCGTGGGTATCTTTTATTTGTCTTTTGTCGCCCGGGTTGTTTTAGCACCGCTCCTCCCCGTGATTGAAAAAGATTTAAGCCTGGGTCATGGAGAAGCTGGGACTTTATTCCTTTTCGTCGCCTTCGGTTATGGTGCTGGGCTTTTGGGATCAGGATTCATTTCCTCGCTGCTGAACCACCGGCGCACGATCACCTTGTCGAGCATCCTGGTGGGAGG
>JAOUFX010000923.1 GCA_029857975.1 Deltaproteobacteria bacterium
GGTATTCAGCGCCGGCGGGGACATAAAACAAATGTCCCGGAATACCATGTGGGACGTGTTGGATAGGAAGCCCGACATCTTTGCCCAGATCCATAACCTGCCCAAACCGGTCATCGCCGCCATCAACGGCCTTGCCCTGGGGGGAGGATGCGAGATGGCCATGGCCTGCGATTTTCGGGTGGGGAGCGAAAATGCCCGGTTGGGGCAGCCGGAGATAAGCCTGGGGATCTTTCCCGGCGGGGGCGCCACGCAGAGGCTGTCAAGACTGGTGGGACCCGGGAGGGCCAAGGAACTTATCTTCACCGGGGATATACTCGACGCCCGGGAGGCGGAACGGATCGGCCTTTTGAACAAAGTGTTTCCCGCCGATGAACTTATGGATCGGACGATGGAGATCGCCAGGAAGATTGCCGGCAAGGGCCCGTTGGCCCTGAAACTGGCCAAGATGGCGATGAACATGGGAATGGAGACCGGCCTGGCCGTTGGCCTGGGATACGAAAGGCTGGCCCGGACCCTGGTGCACGGAAGTGAGGATCGGGTCGAAGGCATGCAGGCCTTTATCGAAAAGAGGAAGCCCCAATTCAAGGGGCGTTGAGGGGGCCGCACCCTGGTCCGGCAGAGAATCGAACTGGATGGTAGGGATCATTTGGCCTTCTGTAAAATTTAGGCTATCAAGCACCAAATTCCAAGCACCCATGACCCAACAATAACCAAAATTCCAAACCCCAAAATTCCCCCCAACGTTCGGGAATTAGAATTTGTTTGGAATTTGGGATTTGGTTATGGGAAGGTGTCCCCTTTCGAATAGGGCAAGGTTGTTTTCAAAGGGCATAATTTTTAGGGTGGGAGGATGGGAAGGATGTCCATACAGGATTTGATCGGCAAAGAGCTGCCCCGAAGTCCTCAGCCGGAGCGCGGCTTGAAGGAGGGCAGGTCATGAAGGTAACCCGCTTTGACCACATAACCATCGCCGTCCGCGACCTGGATGCCGCCATGGAAACCTTTGCCCGCTGTTTCAATCTGAAGGCCAAGGATCGCCGCCGGGTGAAGCACCTGGGGATGGAAAACGTCTTCTTGCCTTTCGGAGATAGCGCGATCGAACTCGCGGCCCCTTTGAAGGATGAAGAAGGGGCCGATCACGTGCAGCGCTTCTTGGATCGGCGGGGCGAGGGGATGATGAACCTCTGCCTCACCGCGGAAGATGTGGATGCGGCCATCGACCACCTGAAAAAATGCGGAGTCCGCGTGTTGGAGCACAAGGACGCCGACGGCGATAAAATCGCCATGGTTCATCCCCGGGACATGTACGGCGTGATGATCGAGATCCGGTCGGGAAAGCGGGCGATCCGGGATCCATAGAGCGAGCCGCAGCCAACCACTTTCGAATTCACCGAATTTGCACCCCATGGTTTCTTCTCCCTCGAGAGGTGGTTGTCTCTTCCTTCCCTTAAGCCATAGAAAGACCTGGACTCCCGGACCCCGAAGAAAAAATCCGACAGCCCGCGCTCTGCCTGAATACCGAAGGTCGGGGAATTTTCTTCTCGCTGGATTTCGAACCAACCGAGGAGCCGGCGCAAAAACTGGGGTTGCAAAAGAAATAGGTTTTGGGGTAGGCTGGTTGGGAAATTCAAATTGCCTTGAGGGTGATCTTGAAAAAAACGTTTCTCATTAACGATCTGGTGTGGATGGGCTTCGCCTTCTTGGTGTGCTGGGGAGGCTTGCAGCTCGGGTTCGGCAGTTTTTCGCAGCCCCACGCCGGCTTCATGCCTTTCCTGACGGGCCTTGTATTGGGCCTCCTGGCGTTGGGAGATTTGATCTCCGGGCTGATCGGCCGATGGGGGGAGGAAAAAAGCGACCCCGAGATCTGGGCCAACATTCACTGGGGAAAGCTCCTGCTGACCGTGGCGGTTCTTTTCCTTTACACCGCATTTTTCACCACCGTGGGGTTTTTGATTGCCACGATTTTCCTCCTTTTTTATCTTTACCGGGTCATGGAGCCGAAGCCCTGGAAATGGGTTGTTTTCGCCTCCATCTTAACTACCCTTCTGTTCTACGTGGGCTTCAAGGTGGGATTGGAAAGCCAGCTCCCCCGGGGACTTTTGGGATTTTATTTCTGACAAGGAGCCGCTTTGGATTTACCGAATTATCT
>JAOUFX010000074.1 GCA_029857975.1 Deltaproteobacteria bacterium
CCCGGCACCCTCCAGAACCGCCAGGTCGGAAATCGTGCTGTCCTCGGTCTCTCCCGAACGGGAGCTCAACATGGCAGCCCATCCTGCTTCCCGGGCGATGCGGATCGCCTCCAGCGTCTCGGTCATGGTGCCGATCTGGTTGGGCTTGATGAGCACGGCGTTCGCCGCCTTGAGTTCAATTCCTCTCCGCAGGCGGTCGGGGTTCGTAGTGAAAAAGTCATCTCCGACCAGCTGTACTTTTTCTCCTATCCGTTCGGTTAAAGACTGCCATCCTTCCCAGTCTTCTTCCGCCAATCCGTCTTCAATGCTCACGATGGGGTAGGCCTCAACCCACTCGGCCCATAAATTCACCATTTCGTCCGCAGTGAGGTTGCGTCCCTCTCCGGCCAGGGCATAATTTCCATCACGATAAAGCTCGGATGTGGCGGCGTCTATCCCGATAAAGCACTCCTTCCCAAGCTTGTACCCGGCTTTTTCAATGGCCGCGGCAATAACTTCCACTCCCTCCCGGTTGGAGCCCAGGGACGGGGTATAGGGGCCGCTCGCTTCGGGGACGCTGTATCCCTTCTTCTGAAGGACTTCCCTCAATGCCCGGTACACGTCGGCGCCGGCTTGGAGCGCCTCCTGGAAGCTCGAAAACCCCGCAGGAATCACCAGATACTCCTGGAGGTCAACCGAACTTCGGGCATGCGAACCTCCGGCAAGCATATCCATTACTGGCACCGGTAGACGGAAGGGTCCTTCTCCCCCTAAATAGCGGTATAAGGGAACCCTCAGGCTGGCGGCAGCCGCATAAGCTGTAGCCAAGGAGACGGCCAGAATCGCATTGGCCCCCAAGCTGCTCTTCGTGGGGGTTCCGTCCAGGTTCAGGAGCTTCTCGTCGACCTCTTTCTGCCGGGTCGCCTTCATTCCCTTCAAGGCCGGTGCGATCAGCCTGCGGACGTTTTCCACCGCTTTGAGTACGCCCTTGCCGCTAAAGCGTTGGGGATCTCCGTCCAATAACTGAACCGCTTCATAACTTCCGGTACTGATTCCCGCAGGCACGGCCGCTCGGCCATAGGTGCCGTCAACCAGAAAAACCTCCGCCTCAACAGTAGGGTTGCCCCGGAAGTTCAACACCTCCCGGGCCCAAATTTTCTCAATGGTGTCCAAACTCGCCAT
The DNA here is from genome assembly GCA_029857975.1 of Deltaproteobacteria bacterium. Next base: position 1,162 of record JAOUFX010000074.1, read on the forward strand.
CTTCACTCTCCTTGTGCTTCAATCAATATGTGGAATTTACGTCATCTACAAGGACTTGTCAAAAGAAAACCAGGAAGGGAAAGGGGAAAACAACTATAGCCATGACCTGGAGGGAGGCGAAAACCTTGTTTCCGCCCCCTTGGCGTTGAGCTCTCCGCTTCCTTTTTGCGGAAGGCCGGACCTTAGGTAGACCTAACCTCCTGGCGCATGAAAACAGCATAGGTTATGGCAAATAAGACCATGGTGATGGCGATCAAAGAAATGAGGTGGGGCAAGACGATGTAAATGCTTTGGGTTAGGGGAAGAGGGTTTTGAAAACGAGAAATGGATAACCGTTCCATGGGACCCATCAGGAGTATCGATTGAGTGGTTTTTCTCAGGGGGTCCAGGAGGATGGTCGTCCCCTCGCTGTAAAGAGTCATGGGTGAAAACAGGGAAAGAATTTTTCGGGTCTGTTCATGCTTAACCAGCAGTTCAGGGTTATCAGCCGCCCGGGTTTGATCGATGGGGGAAACCGCATCGGCTACCACACTGGCCCCCATCGCTACGAAAAAGGAGAAGAAAATCCAGCAGGCGATGGCGGCCAGAGCCGAGGTGGCCATACTGCGGAATCCCACGGAGAACAGAATAGAAATCCCCAGCCAGAAAGCAATATAGAAAATGCTGATCACTAAGTAGACGAGTAAGCGAAAAATCTCCTCCGGACCGGGAACCACCCCGATGAGCAGCAGACCGAGGCCGGAAATCATCAATACGATCGATACCAACATGATGGAAATGGTGATCAACCCGGCCAGGAACTTGCCGTTAATAACCGCATCCCGGTAGATCGGCTGGGAAATCAGCTTACTGAGCGTGCGGGAGCTTCGCTCCCGGTTGATGGAATCAAATCCCAGCACAATCCCCAAAAGAGGTCCAAAGATGGCGATGAACTGAATAAGGGAAAAAAGCTTCCCGGGAGATGTAAAAAGCATCAAAAAAACAAAGGTGGGTTTGGCCACATCTTTCAGCTCATCCCGCAGTCCCGAGCCGACGATAAAAGCCGTCACCAGGCTGACCATCAGGATCAAATAAAAAAGCAGGATAAAGCGGGTGCTGCTGAAGTGATCCGCCAACTCCTTGCGGCATATGGTAAGTATTCCCTTCACGATTGACCCTCCTTGAAATACTTCATGTAGACCTCTTCCAGGGTATACTTCTCCTGCCCTACCCCGAATTTCTCTTGGGCCAGGTCTTCGATCCGGCCCACGGCCACCAGGTGACCCTTGATCATTATCCCCACGCGGTGACTAATTTTCTGAACCTGATCTAAGAGGTGGGAAGAAAAAAAGACCGTAATTTTTTTATCCTGGCTCAGGGAGCGAATCAGCTCCAGCATCTGGAGCGACCCGTCGGGGTCGAGCCCCAGCGTGGGCTCATCCAGGAAAACGACCTCAGGATCCTTCAGCAGGACCTCGGCAATTCCTAAGCGCTGCCTCATGCCGCGGGAGTATTCCCCTACTTTCTTTTTGGGGTCCGCTTCGAGGTCAATAACTTTCAAAAGCTCCCTGATCTTTTTCCAGGCCAAGTCATCAGGAATCCCATTCAGCCGGCTAATGAACAGCAAGTTCTGTTCGGCGTTCATATCGTCATAGAACCCGACATTCTCTGCCAGGTAGCCCACCAACCTTTTTACCTTTAGTGGTTCGCGGGTGGGGTCAAATCCGCAAACCCAGGCCTTCCCGGACGTAGGCTCACTGAGTCCCAAGAGCATGAGCAAAGTGGTTGTTTTACCGGCGCCGTTCGGCCCCAGGAATCCGAACACTTCCCCCGGGTTAATCTTGAGGTTCAGGTGATCGACGGCGACCTGCTCCCCGTATACCTTGGTCAAATCCTGGGTTTCGATGACATTCCGCCCGTTCATCTTACCGCCTCCCCAGCCAGTAGAATAACCCGCCCAAGCCGGCGATGACCAACACAATAATAATGATGCCGATCCAGCCCCAGGCGGCAGAGGTTTTCACGGACACCCGTATCTCCACCGTCTTGCTGCTGCCCTTCTCTCCATCAACGGAAAGGCCCACCGAATAATCCCCAACCAAGGCCTGACCGGCGGCGGAGATGGTGACCTCCACCTGTTTCAACGCCCCGGGCTCCAGAGCGTCGATCTTTTCGGGCTTGAATTCAACCTTCCAGTTTTCCGGCTTGAAGGAACTGAAACTAATGTTGCGGTTGACGGCGGATCCGGTGTTCTTGACAAAAAGGGACATAATGGCCGGCTTGCCGGCAATCGCCTCCAAAGAGAGAAGCCCGGTGGGAGTCCCGGCATCCAGCTTGTAAATCCCCGTAAGAATGACGGTGAGTTTCGCCTCGGCTTTTTTGTCGCCGGAGGTGATGGAGACCGTCACCGGAAAGCTGCCTGAAGTGGCATCTTTCGGAGGGGTAACCTCAACGGCCACCGTCTGATTCTGCCCTGCTTTTACCCGGAAACTGGAAATCTGCTTTTGCTCATAAGCCGGCTTGAAACTCACTTCCCATTTCGGCGGAACTTGAGCGGAAAGGTTGAAATTCTTATCGCTTTCGCTTTTGTTGGTCACCTCAAGGGAAAACTCAAATTTCGCATCGGTTTGTCCCTGGAGCACAGGATAGGAAGTCGTAACCTGGATTTCCTCGCCGACCTCCGACTTTTCACGGACGGTGACGTGGATTTTTTGGGAAGAGGTTAATTTTCCATCATCGGTTTGCGCATCGATCTGGAAAAAATAACTCCCCGGCTTAACCCCCTTATCGGGCTCGGCCAAAAAAGTCAGGGTCCGGGTTTTTCCTCCCGGAACGGGTATAGCATTGACCGTGAAATTCGGCGCTTTGATCGAAGCTTTCCAACCCTTGGATACCGAAGAAATTTTTAAGCCGATATTCTCATCCTTTTTTCCCTTGTTGTCGACGGTAAGATCCATCCGTACGGATTCTCCCGGCGCAACAAATATCCCGGAATATTCGGTGTATATGGCCATTCCTCTCTCCGGCCGGGTGTCCTTATTCTTTTCCTGGGCCGGCAAAGCCGCCGGCAAGCAAAGAAAACAAATCAAGGCCACTATAGTCAAAGTTAACACATTCCCTCGAAACAAACTTCCCCGACTCATGTCTACCTCCTCAAAAAATTTAAGCGTTAAATTTTTAAGACATTTCCAAGAGGGTCTAACGGCTTATGAATTGCAGGCAAAGCCCTCAGCGGATAAATCTTTCTTTTAAAATTAATAGGACGCAGATTTACGCAGATAACCACAGAAACAAAAAAGACGCTATGCGCATATCGCTAAGCGCTAAAGGACTTTCTGGGTACATCCGTGTCCAAAAAGAAATTTCCTATACAATTAAATTAATTTAAAAATAGTTGCAAACCTCCCGTTTGTCAAGTTTATTCGATCCCCGAATTAATTTTTTTTATCCAGCCATGGCAGATAAAAAATTTATCTTGACCATAAAGATCACTTTGTGATACCTTGATAGGGTCATTTATTTCCCCAATCCAAATCAGAATTGAGATTTGGTTAGGGAAAGACGAAATGAAAAAAGCGGTTGCCAGTCCGCGAACTCCATAACCCCTCCCCCCATCTAATTCTTCGCCCAAAGGGAAGGGTTTCTGCTTCATTTCATCATTAAGGCTCTGAGCCTATGCATGTGCTGCGTCCTCTATATGTCGTTTTGGCGCTGGCCGGAATGATCTTAATCGCCAGGATCTTCGTAGTGCCCGAGGATTTTGGAATCCACGAAAAGGGATACATGTATGGCTGGTATCGGAAGGCGAATGAAGAGGAGTGGAAGGCTTTTAAGGTTAAATATCAAGGGAAGGAATATTGTCAAGACTGCCATGCCCAACTGGAGCAAGAGGTCCGCTCTTCCCGCCACAATATCATAGAGTGCGAAAATTGCCATGGACCGGCTCTTGAGCATCCTTCCGACCCCCAGAAACTCACCATAGACCGGAGCCGCGAACTCTGCCTAAGATGCCACACGTATCTCCCTTACCCCACGAGTAAACGATCCGAAATCAAAGGCATTGACCCAAATCAACACAACCCCGGAGGAGAATGCGTTGTCTGCCATAATCCCCATCAGGCATCCAAGCCCCGTTAGGAGGAGTAGGTGAATAGGAGGGATTTTTTAAAGTTCGCCCTCAGAGGATCCGCCGCTTTAGCTTTAGCCAAAGGGCTGGACGAAATTTTTCAGCCTGCCGCCCTTCCCGCTTCTTGGCAGCCTGTCCGCTGGGTATTTTTGGTGGATACCTACAAGTGTATAGGGTGCGGCTTCTGTGTCAAGGCATGTAAGCTCGAAAATGAAATCCCCTTCGAAGCCAATGTCTCCCGGACATGGGTTGAACGATACGTTGTCACCAAAGAGGGAAAAGTATTCGCGGATACACCCCAGGAAGCGCGGAATGGCTTTATCACGGACCGGGTGGATCTTGGCAAGGATAGGTACAGAGATATTCCCAAAGAAAAAATTGATAAGGCTTTTTTTGTGCCCAAGCTCTGCAATCAATGTGAAAAACCGCCCTGTGTCCAGGTATGCCCGGTGGGGGCAACCTATCAAACCCCAGACGGGGTGGTCCTCGTGGACCGGCAGTGGTGCATCGGGTGCGGGTATTGCATCATGGCCTGCCCTTATGGCATGAGGTTTTTCCATCCTGTATACCACGTGGCGGAAAAGTGCAACTTTTGTTACCACCGCATCAATAAAGGAATGAAGCCGGCCTGTGTTTCGGCCTGCCCAATGGAAGCGCGGAAGATTGGCAACCTGAAAGAACCAGAGGACCCGGTTACCAAAATCATCCGGACCCAGCGAGTCGAGATCCACAAGGGTGAATATGGAACCAAACCTCAAGTTTATTACCTTGGCCTGAGCGAGGAGGTAAGATAATGACTGTTCTGGAAGAAGCCTGGACGCTCAAGGAGCTCTTCGTTTATCCGAATGAATACATTTACTGGAGCATCCAGATCGTCATGTACCCCTTCATGACCGGGCTGGTGGCCGGGGCTTTTGTCCTTTCCTCTCTATACCATCTCTTCGGCATAAAACAGTTGAAAGAAATGGCTCATTTTTCCCTGGTTTTTTCCTTCGCCCTCTTAGTCGTCGCGCCCATGCCTCTTCTTTTCCATCTGACGCGACCGGAAAGGAATTTTTATGTATTCATGACCCCCCATTTCTCCTCAGCCATTGCGACCTTCGGCATCGTTATTTTTATCTATGGGTCGATCGTGGCCTCCGAGCTGTGGTTCCTTTACCGGAAACACCTGGTGGAAGGTTCTTTAAAACTTAAAAGCCAGTTGAACAAAAGCCTGGCAGAGAAGATCCGTTATTTTCTCTTCACCATCCTGACTTTAGGGGCCTATGATGTTGGGAAGATAGCTCTGGAGAAAGATCACCGGGCAGTTAAGATCCTAGCGGGGATAGGGGTTCCGGTCGCCTGTTTTCTGCACGGTTACGCCGGATTCATATTTGGGTCGGTAAAGGCCAACGCTCTGTGGATGACCCCTCTGATGCCGGTCATATTCATCATGTCCGCGATTGTCTCCGGTGTGGCCCTCTGCATGCTTACCTACATCATTACCATGGAAATTAGGAAACTCTTGGCTTCCCGGAAAAAGTCTCCCTTGGCCCACCCTACGATGGAAGAGATTCGAGGCGTTGAGGTATTCGAGATGAAGATCACCTCGAAGTACCTCATCTTTTTTATGGTATTCTCCATCAGCTTGGAACTCTTAGACCTCGTCTTCCGGGGTTATACGGCGGTTAAATCCTGGGATATTTTAAGGAACGTGATCTACGGAAAAGACTTCATCAATATTTTTATATTTCAATATACCCTCGGAAACCTGGTCCCCTTTGTATTGCTATTGATTCCCGGCCTTACGATCAAGAGGGCTCTTTTTTCTCTGATTCTGGTTCTCTTCGGCGTCTTCATGATGAGGTGGAACGTGGTCATCGGCGGCCAGTCCTTTTCCCTTACCTTCGCCGGATACATGCATTATGCGCTCCCCATCATTCCCCGCGATCTCCAAACTTTTAAAGAAGGTCTTGGCGGTGCCCTGCTCATCGGAGCCATGCCCTTCATCCTCTTCTGGGTGTTGAGCAAGATTTTTCCGGTTTTTAACCTGAAAGAAACCCACTGAAGGAAGGACAGGGGAGGAGTCAAAAAAGCGCGGGAAAAACTTTCCGCGCGGCTTTAAGGAAAGCGATTGCAGCTTGGAGGGTTCACCCGTCAAAAAAAAGATCAAAAAATTTCTGGAATGGATCGGGGTTCATCTTCAGCTGAATCCGAAGTTTTATATCGTACTGGCTGTTACGGGGGGCGGACTTCTTATCCTCTTTACCTCCTTGTTTTTCTACAGCACCAGCCCCTCTTTCTGCAACAGCTGCCATATTATGAAGCCTTATTATGAAGCCTGGAAGGCTTCCAAACACAATCAAGTCGCCTGCGTGGACTGCCATTATCCCCCTCAGGCGCGGGAAGCCATGTGGGCCAAATTCCAGGCCATTAATTCTGTGGTCCAATACGTAACCAAGAAATACAGCTCCAAACCATACGCCCAGATTGAAGACGCCAGTTGCCTGCGGTCAGGTTGCCATTCTACGAACATCCTGGCGGGAAAGATTACTTTCAAGAAAGGGATCCGCTTCGATCACAAGTTTCACCTGGGGGATCTGCGACGGGGCAAGCAATTGCGCTGCACGAGCTGCCATTCCCAGATCGTCGTGGGCACGCACATCGAGGTGACGGAGAGCACGTGTTATCTCTGCCACTTCAAAAAGGCCGAGGGACAGGAAAGTTCTCAGCCCCCGGGAAATTGCTCTACCTGTCATGAAGTTCCCATAAAAGATATTCCCTTCCAGGGATTCACCTTCAACCACCTGGATTTTGTTGGTGCCCGCCACGTTTCTTGCGAAAAATGCCACCGGGATGTCATCCAGGGAGAAGGCCAGGCTCCCCGGGAACGGTGTTACACCTGTCACAACCAGCCCGAGCGGTTGGCTAAATATAAAGATGTAATCTTCATGCATGATTCCCACGTGGCCAAAAGAAAGGTCGATTGTACCCACTGTCACGAGGAGATCAAACACGGCATGAAGGTCTCCAAAGTGCGGTTCATGGAATACAATTGCGAGGTCTGCCACTCAGCCATTCATAGCGGACCAAAGGAAATGTTTATGGGCGAGAGGGGACGAGGAGCTCCTTCCACCCCCAGCCACATGTTCACGGCACGGCTGGACTGTCTGGCCTGTCACGTCCAGAAAAAAGGAGCGGAGCTGGGGATGGGGAGGGACGGCCTGACTTTTATAGCTTCGGAGAGAGCCTGCACCAATTGCCATGGGGATAAGTACTCGGGGATGCTGAAAGATTGGAAGGACACTTTCGATGTTATGATCCAGGATATCGAGCCTAAATTGAGGGCAGCCCGGCAGGCTTTGGAAATGGTGCGATGGGCCGACGATAAATATCAAGAGGCCCAAAAATTGTTTGAAGATGCCAAGTACAATGTCGACTTCGTCAAAATCGGCAAGGGGGTGCATAATCCCTTTTATGCCTCAGAGCTGATCCAGGTAGCGGATCGAAATTTGGACCAATTCTTTCGGGTCATCGGACAATCCTCACCGGGTCTGCCATCCCAAAGCCCGATCAAGGGGGGTTATTGCGCCCAGCTT
>JAOUFX010000924.1 GCA_029857975.1 Deltaproteobacteria bacterium
CATTGGATTCAGTTTCAAGTCTTTCCTGGTCCAGATAATGATTTCCTTATCCCGAAAGGCTCTCAGAACCCCGTTCATGGTCTTGAAGCGAGGTTTATTGATCTGCCTGGAAACCGTCATTAATGCGGGCATTTTCATTTCGATCACCCGGATGACCCTATCGAAATTACTCTTTACGGTCACCCGATTTCCATGAATATGGATCTCTTCCGCACAGGTGGCCTGTGGAAGTCCTAAAACTTCCGCAAGTTGCGGGCCAACCTGTCCGGTGTCGCCATCTATCGCCTGTCTTCCACAGAGGATCAGGTCGTATTTTTTTATTTTTTTGATGGCGATAGAAAGAATATAGCTGGTGGCCAGGGTATCCGCCCCGGCGAAGGCCCTGTCGCTTACCAGAATCGCCCTATCGACCCCCATGACCAGCGCCTCTCTCAAAGCGTTTTCTGCCTGGCGGGGCCCCATGGATAGAGCCGTAACCTCCACATCATCATGATTTTCCTTGATCCTGAGCGCTTCTTCGATGGCATTTTTATCTTCCGGATTGATAATGCTCGGGACACCCTCCCGAATCAGCGTGCCTGTTTTCGGGTCGATTTTTACATCGTGGGTATCCGGGACCTGTTTAATGGTTACAATAATTTTCATATAAAACCATGAAGGATTTCTTTTTTTAGCCGCTAGCAACCGATCGCCCGCGATATCACGATCCTGAGTATCTCGGATGTTCCTTCACCGATTTGCAAAAGGCGTTGATCCCGATAAAAACGCTCTACCTCATAATCCTTGAATAAACCATATCCCCCATGGATCTGAACGGCTTCATCCGCTACCTCCCTGGCGATCTCACTACAGTACAGTTTGCTCATGGCAGCCTCTTTCCCGTAGGGCTGCTTATTCTCACACAACCAGCAAGCCTTATACAAAAGGTTTCTCGCTAATTCAATCTTCAATTCCATATCGGCCAACTTGAAGGCAATGGACTGTTGTTTGCAAATGGGGCGTCCGAATTGGATACGTTCTTTGGAATAACGCAGGGCAGCCTCATAGGCTCCCTGGGCACAACCAAGACCCATGGCCCCAATGGAAAGGCGCCCGCCATCGAGAGTCGCCAGCATCTGCTTGAATCCATCCCCTGGATTCCCAAGAATGGCGCCAATGGGGACGCGGCAATGGTCTAAAAATAGTTCCGCGGTGTTCGATCCCCTCCACATGAGTTTTCGCTTCAAGGTATTCAAGGTGAAACCGGGTGTGCCATTTTCAACGACAAAACAGGTATAATCCGGCTTTCCGTCCCGCCTAAGGCCGGTCACAGCCTGCACGATCGAACCTTTGGTCATGGGGGTGTTGGCATTGGTGGTCAATGTCTTCCGGCCGTTAATGACCCACGAATCTCCGTCCTGAAAAGCTGTGGTCTTGGTCGCTCCGGCATCGGAACCCGCATTTGGTTCGGTCAGGCCGAATCCCATAAGCGTTCTTCCCTGGCAAAGATCGGGAAGATATTTTCTCCGCTGGACTTCTGAACCATATTCAAAAATCGGGTTAATGCCCAGAGAATTGCCGGCAGCGAGGGTGGCTGCCTGTGAACCGTCCACCCGGGCAACCTCCTCTATGGCAATGATATAGGAAATATAGTCCAGACCCTGGCCCCCGTACTCTTCCGGGACAACCATCCCGAACAAACCAATTTCACCCATCTTTTGGGTCAATAATACGGAGAACTCCTCTTTTTCATCAAGTTCCCCGGCCACAGGTTTGATTTCGCTCTCGGCGAACTCCCTGGCCGCCATGCGGATCATCTCCTGCTTTTTATCCATCTGATAACATAATGTCATTTTGCGGATTTTCCCCTTTTGACCGTATAAAATCCCAATAAGCTCAACTATTTTTCGGTATAGAGGACGGCGAGGATTTTAGTGGTTTCCCCGCAGTGACATTTAACCAGGTGAGGGACTGTGGAGTCGTAGTAGATGCTGTCTCCCGCTTCGAGAAGGTGAATATGATCCCTGAGACGCACCTCCATCTTCCCCTGGAGTACAAAAATAAATTCCTGTCCGTCATGGGTCGACCTTTCTTCATCCGTTTCAGAAGGTTCAAGGGTAACCAGGAACGGTTCAATATGTCTGTCCGTTTTATGGGGTGCGAGGGACT
>JAOUFX010000925.1 GCA_029857975.1 Deltaproteobacteria bacterium
CGTCGGGGAGTCGGCGGAAGCTTCCCGGTCCGGTGCGCGAGAAGATCATGTGCAGCCGTGCGGCGGCAGCCAGAATTGTCTTTTCCTCCAGCATCACCGTCACCTCTCGAGAACGTTAAAAACTATTTTAGCTCCTCTTTCAAGTGAGTAAATGAAATTTCGTTTATTGATGACAGAAGACAACGCCATTGTTAATCCCGCAATGCGGTAGTTTATTCCTTCAGGTGAAATTTGCCTTAAAAGAAATAAAAATAATCTTTTGGATTTCTTTTGTCAAGAAAAATTGCATGAAAAATTGCATGAAAAATATTAGTGGGGTGTCCTTAAATGGAAGCCCCTATGTTTGCAAGAATCAAGAAATCGGGTCAACATCAGTATCTTCAAATCGTGGAGAATCACCGAGAGGGTCCAAAGACTATCCAGCGTGTCATCGCAACGATTGGCCGGATGGATTATCTGGAGGCCAAGGGGGATATTGAGACCCTTATTCGATCCCTCTCTCGGTTCTCCGAAAAGGTCCTTTTAATTTTGTCCGGTAAGAGTGAGGTTCATTCGGCTGCGAAAAAGATTGGTCCTTCGTTGATCTTCGAGAGGCTCTGGAGAGAGTTGGGGATCGGCAAGATCATCCAAGGGCTTTTGGGGGGCAGGAGATTTGCGTTTGATGTGGAGAGGGCTATTTTTCTGACCGTTTAAAGATTTCGGGGCCAGAGCAGCTAATTTTCATCACGCTAACGGCTGAAGCAACTCGATGGTGATATTGTCCGGGCCGTTAAAAAAGGCAACCCTGTTTTTCCCAACCTCTTTTGGTGTTATGGAGAAAATATACCCTTTGTCGGACAGTTCGCGATAGGCTTGATCAACGTTATCCACATTAAGTCCGATATGGTGGTAACCGTATTGTGTTATCGAGGTACCTGTTGAAACGTTATCATCTTCTCGGGCGACCCTTAAATTGATGGTAGTCCCGTTAAGATTAAGCGTCGCGCCGTCAGCACCCCCGAATTTTTTTCTTTCAACCAAGGCGGCACCCAGGGTCTTGCTTAAAAAGGTAATGGTTTTTTCTAAATCGCTGCAAAGCAAATGTAGGTGATGAAGTCGGTATATCATAAGTATCTCCTTTAAGCTTGTTAGCTCCTTTAACAAATCCTGTTTTTTATGATTTAGTCATCTACAATTCCAGCAAAGCGCTTGGCCGCTTTTTTCTTGGCGTCGCTGTTGCTTTCCCGGAAAATGGTGATTCGGTGAGCCTCGGGTGACCCGCCGCCGTGAATATCGGAGATGGTATCGGCACTTTCCATAGCCATCTTTTCAATCAACCGGTACATCTTAACACGCTTTTTGGTCGGTATGTCGGACACCATCTTTAAGTATTTTTTGATCAGTGGTCCTATTTTTTCATTTTCCAGATCGCGATCAGAAGGAAGGTCAGCGACAAAACCGCCGGCAACATCGCTCATCAGGCGGGGTGCCCCAGCCATTTCTCGACCTTCGTGAATCTTGGAAGCGTTTGCCAGAGCCGGATCTATAAAATAAGTACCGGACGGCTCTTTGTGCCCTTAGTATGAAGCGGCGACTCTGCATCCATAAAGGGTTTCCGCGTGGTAGATCATATCAAGGATAAGAACTCGCTTTGGGATGAGTCTAATATACGGAAAAAAGGATAAGTATGTCAAGAAAAAACGATCGATGATTACCGATTCAAATCAAGCATGCTTTGTTAAAATGACTGGTCGAAGAGTTCAGGAAGTACTCTGTGTGTTTCCGGGAAAAATTCGCCTTCCTTCCGAATTTAACGCGCCGAGTAGCCCGGGGGAATTTCACCCCCAGGCCCTCACAGATCCGGACGTGACAGTCTCCCGTCATCCGGCTCTTATCATCCAGTCGCCATTTCCAGCGACCTTGCCTTACCTCCTGGCTCCTCCCATCACTGGTTGACCAAGTCGTAAGACCCGATGATCCAACCCCTTCGCTCCCTCTCCATTACAGAGACTTCAACACTACTACGAATTGGTGTTGGGATAGAAATACGGCGCGCGCGGTTTTAGGTGGAGAGTTACCAATTCATGCACCCTTTCGGTATATGCAGCGGGTTCCTAATTCCACCTTGACCCACGTTTCCGCAAGCCCCCCTTTTCATCCCGGAC
>JAOUFX010000927.1 GCA_029857975.1 Deltaproteobacteria bacterium
TCCAGGCTTTGGAGATGGAGGGGATTGGAGAGAGAGAATTGGGTTGAAAGGTGGCGGCCCCAGTACTGTGATTACTACCAAGGGAATACTGAGATTCGATTCCGAGACAAAAGAAATGACTCTCAACGCAATTCACCCTGGAGTTACCATAGAGGAAATTATTGAGAATACGGGGTGGCATTTGAAATATGCCCCTAAAATTGAAAATACAAGACCTCCCACTCGGGCAGAGCTTCGAATGATAAGAAGATATGATCCCAATGGTTTTTGGACAAGAAGTAGCATAAAGTGATCAATATTTAACCAGGTCTTAAGATATTTCAATAATTTTACGTTACAAACCGCTTCCCCTGCCTTAAATTAATTCATTAATTCCAATAAGTTAAATTGAATTAGCAAAATCTAAAATTAGTGCCAAATTTTGGCAATTTATTTGCATAGTTTCAAAAACGAGGTTTCTATGCCAGAGATATTTCTTGGCGAGCTTTCTCAAGTAAAAATTTTCGATATTCTAAAACCCCTATTGATGGGTAAAAAAACAGGGAAGTTATCCTTCAGGGGAAAAGAAAATGGTGAAATGTACTTAGAATTAGGTAACATCGTTCACGCTAAGACTCCCAATTCTTCCGGTGAATATGGTTTTTTTACCATTATGGGATGGAAGATGGGAAGAGTTGCATTCGAGCCAGATGAGTCCCCTCCGGAAAGAACCATTCCTATTCCCACTGAGCAGTTACTGTTAAACTGGTCCTCGAAAAAAATGGAGTGGGAGAGAATCCGAGAGATTATCCATTCTAACAACGCTGTTTTTTCCCTTTCCCTCCGGAACAACGGAGAAAGCAAAATAATAAGTGCGGACCAGTGGAATGTGGTGGCTTTATCGAACGGGACGAGAAATGTGTCAGATATTGCGAGAGTTCTTAATTGGGATGAATTTAAAGTGATCAGAACCATTTATGAACTTGTCCAAGCAGGGTTATTGGAGCAAGTCGTTGGACAAAAATCTGTTAAGAAAAAAATAGTACGGGAGAGTTTTTTCTCAGTCATTGAAAATGAGTTGCGGAAGGTAATGGGAGCAGTTTCTCCCTTCGTCATCGATGATAAACTTGATGAATTTGGGGACAAGAGGGATTCTTTTCCACAAGAAAAATTATTATCCTTTGTGGATGCGTTAGGGGAAGAGATTCCACAGGTTGATAAAAGGATAGAGTTCAAAAGGGTCATAATGGAATTTTTCTCTATCGAAAAATAGAAGCCAATTTCAGGATTCCGTCCACTGGACAGGGAATTTCAAAAGGAGGGGCATTATGGCAGTAAAAAAGAAAAGCGGGTTGGGTCTGCTGCCAAAATTATTAATAGGGACATTAATTCCTATCTTGGTGGCTTTTTTAATCATCTGGGTGATCGTCTTCTTCAGTGTTGATATAGGGAATATTCGGATTACAAGTGTTAAAGACATTGGATCCGAAAGCTTGAAAGAATTAACCACGACTTCTCTAAAGGAGTCTAAGCAGGCTCTGGATAGACTGGGAGAAAAAATCATTCAGGAGAAAGCCAAAGATGTGGCCTTGCAGATGGAAATTTTTATTAAATCCCATCCTAAAATGAAAAAACAGGATCTCTCCAACGATCCCTGGCTTAAGTCCATTGCCGTCCAGAAGGTTGGAGAGACGGGTTACACAGCGATTCATGATGACCAAGCAATCAATTATTTCCATGTAAACCCCCAAATCGTCGGCTCAGACCTACATACCCTCGCAGACAAACTCCCCGCCTTCTGGAAGATTCTGGAGGCGAGCCTGAAAGGTCCCGCCTCTGGTTATTATGATTGGAAGGATGCAGATGGGAAGATTCGTCCCAAATATATGTATTTAGCCCCTATTAAAGATACGGACCTCATCGTTGCGGCGACCACTTACATTGATGAATTTTCAAGACCCACCAGGGTCATTGAAGGAAAAATGAAGAACATTGAGAAAGGATATTTGGAACAATACGAAAACAGAATTAAAATATTTTATGTTGTTATTTTAGGTGTTCTTCTTATTTTGTTAGTCAGGATCTACTTTTATGCTCGTTCGGTGATTCGCCCCATTCGATATCTTTCTGAAGTCGCAGATAGAATCAGCATGGGAGAATTGGA
>JAOUFX010000926.1 GCA_029857975.1 Deltaproteobacteria bacterium
AATGCCTTTCATGGAGGAATAGAAGTTCGGCTATTATTGGAGGGTTCGTTGAGCCATAGCTACGAGAGGAATAAGTACAAGCTTATCTACAGTGTACAAAGAAGAGGAGGAGAAACAAATGATGGACACTCCGAAAATAATAGTAACGGGTCTGTTTTTGATCTTTTTAGCACTGTTTAGTCCACTGGCCTACGGGCAGGATTCTTCTTCGGGAGAGAGCAAATGGGAGTTCGTTGTTATTCCATATTTCTGGTTGGCGAGCCTTGACGGAGATGTGACGGTGAAGGGGATTAAATCGTCCGTTAGCCTTTCGGGTTCGGACCTTTTAGATATGCTCGATTATGGCGGGGAGGTCCATGTTGAGGCTTGGAAAGGAAGATGGGGAATCTTTCTCGACCCAACCTTTTTAAAACTTTCAGATGATGGACGTGTCGATAGACCCCTGGTGGGCCGTATCGACGTTGGTGTCGACCTTAAGGAGTGGCTCGTCGAATTTGGAGGATTATATACGCTTGGCAGGTGGCCTCTTGGAACGAACGGAGGAAAAGCGGTTTCTTTCGACGTGCTCGGAGGGGGGCGGTACTGGTATTTGAAAGGCAAGCTTAATGGGGATGTCCCATTGTTTGGTTTGAGCAGGAGGGTCGAACAAAGCAAGGATTGGATCGATCCAATTGTGGGGGCACGTCTCCGGGCAGACCTGAGCAAGAAACTTTGCCTGGCGGTGAGGGGCGACATTGGAGGTTTTAGTGTCGGTTCGGACTTCACCTGGAATGCCTCTGCGATTTTTGGGTATCAATTTTCGCAGACGGTCAGTGCGTGGTTGAGATATCGGGGCCTAGGAGTGGACTACGAGAGCGGAAGCGGTTTCAGCAAGTTCAAGTATGATGTGATCATGCAAGGCCCAATTGTGGGTTTGGGGTTTCGTTTTTAGAGATAGAATGCGAAGCGAGGCATTGTACGAAATAAAATGATTCAAATCCTGCTTTTAATTATTGTACTGCTCCATTTAGGATGTGGGGCGACAAGAGCGGAGAAGTTACCTGACATCAACTTCGATAAAATCGTATTTCTCTCCGGTTGGACGAAGTCGGGCGAATTTAAACTCGTTTGGCCGGAACGTGCCCCGCAAACCCAGCGCTGTGCGTGGGGTCGAGGGGCACAATATAAAATGATATTACATTGCCGGGAAACCCCGGCGTGCCTGCCCCGTCCTAACGGGGTAGCCGAGGAGCTTCATAAATGATTTCCAAAAATTAAAAAGGAGGAGAAAAGGCTATGAAAAAGATGATTTGTTTGTCTGGAATTGGTTTACTCTTTGTTTCGATGGTATTCGTGGGTTGTGCGTCACTTCAATTGCAAAAAACGGCCATCACGAAAAGTAACTTGTCCACTCTAAAAGGGACATGGTCAGGGTGGACTACCTTTAGTTCTTTTCCGACTAATCCGGTGCTGACGACTATGGAAATTGATAACGACACCGTTCCGGTAAAGGGAAAGATTACCCTTCAAAGTCTTCCAGAGGGTGTCGCTGCTCGATTTCCTGCTGATGCTAAGACAGCGGATAATTCAGTTATAATCCAATTTGCAAACGCACATATAAGCGACCAAGGAACGCTAATTGGAACAACTGGGCAAAATTTCCTCGAACTCACCCTCTTGGTAGGAGAAAAAACAAAAACGGATGGGTGGTTTTATTATTACGGGGGGAAGGGAACTGTCACTCTCACTAAGAAATAGGGTTCCCTCCACAACGAGTTACCAATAAAGATGATCAGGTAGTGAAATTACAAGATGCGATAGAGCGGAAATCAAGCTTTTGGACTAGAAGTAATGCACGGATTGAAATGGTTCAAGGTCTTTTCTTACTTATCGCGATACTCCATCTAGTATGCGGGTTGGCCAAAGCCGGTGAATCACATGACATCGACTTCGATAAAATAGTATTTCTCTCCAGTTGGACGAAGTCGGGTAAAGTTCAACTTGTTAACGGAGAATACCGCGAGCCGGCAGCGCCGGGTTCGGCTACTGAAACCGTGGTGAAGCTGACAGATGACATTACCTGCGGTAAAGTGGACGGGAAAGACGCTGCAGCAGCGATCCTGGTCACTGATCCGGGCGGCAGCGGCACTTTCTACGATCTCGC
>JAOUFX010000929.1 GCA_029857975.1 Deltaproteobacteria bacterium
CCTCGCCCTGACCGCGATGGAACCCCCTGCAACTTTTGAGGCTGAACGCGTGAGGAACGAAAAGGTCAAGGTTTTCTGCTCGATCCGGCCCTTTCCCTTGGACGAATTGGACCAGTACGTGGCGATCGGGCAATACGGAAGAGGTGAGATGAATGGAAAGCCGGTTCCGGGGTATCGAGAAGAGGAAGGGATCTCGAAAAAATCAACAACGCCGACTTTTGCGGCCATGAAGGTATTGATTGATAACTGGCGGTGGAACGGGGTGCCATTTTATCTGCGCTCCGGGAAGAGACTTGTGAATCGGAAGACCGAAATTTCCGTGCGCTTCAAGCCTGTGCCCCACTTGATGTTCGCCAGGACTTTAAATGAACCCATCGAACCGAACACCTTGATTCTTCGGGTGCGGCCCGACGAGGGGATGAACCTCATCCTGCAAACCAAGAATCCGGGATCGCTCACCTGTTTACGGCCGGTCTCCATGGACTTTTGCTATGAAAAGGACGGCTTGATGGACGCCTATGAGTGGGTGTTGTTGAATTGTATGCGTGATGATCAGTTGTTGTTTGTGAGAGAAGATGGGGTCGAACAGACCTGGTCTTTGCTCACGCCGGTCATCGAAAGGCTTGAATCAACCACGACCACAGAAAAATTTCCCAATTATGCTGCCGGCTCATGGGGGCCGGAAGAGGCAGCCTTGTTGATCAAAAGAGACGGTCGCCAATGGAGCCCTCTGTGATGAGGGAGTCAAATGCCAGGGTGGAAAATCGTCGGCCTCACGCGGCTCTCCCCTGTATTTCCTTTCAACCTGCTGAATTATGCGTATGGCCTTACGCGAGTCTCTCTGCGGGACTACTTTTTCGCCTCATGGATCGGGATGATGCCGGGAACGATCATGTACGTTTACATCGGCTCCCTGGCCGGGGAGGTCGCCAAGATTGGCAGTGAGGGGAGAACCCGAACCTCGGCTGAATGGGCTCTTTACATTGTCGGTTTAATTGCGACCGTTGTTGTAACAGTCTATATTACCCGCATCGCCAGGGCTGCCCTGAGGAAGAAAGTCTGATTAAATGGCGATGATCAGTAAACCGCTGTCAGGCGCAAAGAAAATGTTTTTTTCAAAGAAGATATTTTTCGGTGAGTTGCGACCGGAAGCCGCTCTTTTAACCAAGAAAGAAACCTCAAATGCGCGCTAAATGGGAGGAGATATGTTTGAAAAATTAGGTTATGGAAGCTTTGTTTTTTTAGCTCTTTTCATCGCTGCTCCAATACATGCTGCTCCCTTTGATTACCGGCCTTACATATCGATCCTGCATCGCTTGGC
Source organism: Deltaproteobacteria bacterium (assembly GCA_029857975.1). The sequence continues at coordinate 1,322 of JAOUFX010000929.1, forward strand.
CAAGCCCGGCATTGTCATCGATGGAATACGGGTCACGGCGGTCGATTACACCGCGCTGGCAGCTGAAGCCGGACAACCAGGCTCCGACTATAGCACTTTGCTGAAAGAATTATCCTCTTTCAACCCCGAAATTCTCGGGAACCGGGAAGAGAAAATGGCCTTCTGGATCAATGTTTATAATATCGCGGCGGTCAAAACCATCGCCGATCATTACCCGGTGGATAGCATAAGAAGCAAAAAAATACATTGGCTGGGTCTTCCATGGGGTCGAAAGGTTATTACAGTGGCGGGCAAAGAATATTCGTTGGGACAGATTGAAAATGATATCCTACTGGACACGTTCAAGGACTTAAGAATTCATTTTGGAATCAACTGTGCTTCGGTAAGCTGCGTCAACCTCGCGTCCGAACCCTACCGGGGCGGAACCCTCATAAAGCAGCTCGATGAGCAGGGCAAGCACTTTCTGGCAGACCCGCAAAAGGGTCTCCGGATTGCCCGGCAAAAGAAAGTGATCTATCTTTCCCAGGTTTTCAAATTTGACCAAAAGCACTTTGATCAACTGGGTGGAGGGGCGCTCAATTTCATTGTCCCTTATTTAAGTCCGGAGGATCAGGAATTCATCCGGAGAGAAAAAGAAAATCTAACAATGGAGTATTTGGATTATAATTGGAAATCCAACGATATTAAGAATGCCCGCTGATTCGGGTCTATCCAAAATGCAGTCAGACAACGGAAATCAGGTTACTTTTTACTTTTATAAAACTTGATAAGATTAAATGTATCGCGTGCCGCAAGACGCCCGATTGGGCCTGAACTGT
>JAOUFX010000928.1 GCA_029857975.1 Deltaproteobacteria bacterium
CGGGATCATCCACCGCAACATGCCCATCACCACCCAAGCGGCGGAGGTGGACAAAGTAAAAAAATCGGAAAGCGGTATGATCGTCGATCCCATTACCATGGATCCGGATCAAAGAATTTACGAAGCCCTGGAAATCATGCGTAAATACCGTATATCGGGTGTCCCCGTGACCCGCCAGGGGAAGCTTTTGGGAATTTTGACCAACCGGGATTTACGATTCGAGACTCAGCTGGATCAGCCCATTTCAGCCGTGATGACCAAAGAAAACCTGGTGACGGCGCCTGTGGGTATCACTCTGGAAGAATCGAAGCGCCTTTTGCACAAAAACCGGATCGAGAAACTTCTGGTCGTAGATGAAAATAACAACCTCAAAGGATTGATCACCATTAAGGATATTGAGAAGACCATTAAATATCCCTATTCCTGCAAAGACAGCCTGGGGCGCTTACGCGTTGGAGCGGCCGTGGGTATTTCTGCAGACCGGGAAGCCCGGGTGGAGGCCTTGCTGAAAGCTGGGGCCGATGTGATCGTCATCGATACCGCCCATGGCCATTCGCGGGGAGTGGTAGAGGCCATACGGGAAACCAAGCGGGTTTTTCCCCAAGGGCAGCTGATCGCCGGGAACATAGCCACGGCCGAGGGAACGGAAGCTTTGATCCAAGCCGGAGCAGATGCCGTAAAAGTGGGAGTGGGGCCGGGATCGATCTGCACGACGCGGGTGATTGCCGGCGTAGGAGTTCCTCAGATTACCGCCCTCCAGGAGAGCGCCCGGGTGGCTCAGCGCTACGATATTCCCCTGATCTCCGACGGGGGCATCAAATTTTCCGGCGACATCACCAAGGCGCTGGCCGCGGGTGCGGATACAGTGATGATCGGAAGCCTTTTCGCGGGAACGGACGAAAGTCCGGGTGAGATGGTACTCTACCAGGGGCGGAGTTATAAGATGTACCGGGGAATGGGCTCCTTAGAGGCCATGAAGAGCGGCAGCAAAGACCGCTATTATCAAGACGATGTGGAATCAGAGATTAAACTTGTACCGGAAGGAATCGAAGGGCGTGTTCCCTACAAAGGACCCTTATCCTCGAGCGTCTATCAATTATTGGGAGGTTTACGGGCGGGCATGGGGTACCTGGGATGCCGCAACCTGAAAGAATTGAAGGAAAGAAGCCGATTCACCCGCATTACCAATGCGGGGTTACGGGAGAGCCATGTCCATGACGTAATCATTACCAAAGAAGCCCCCAACTACAGCGTGGGAGAAGAGAACCCCTTTAAAGAATCTTAATTACTTTATGCCGGCCCAAGATTTTCAAGGACGAATTTTAATCCTCGATTATGGATCGCAGACCACCCAGTTAATTGCCCGCCGGGTGCGCGAATGCCAGGTTTATTGCGAAATCCACCCGTATCATATTGATTTGAAGGCCATTCAGGCTTTCAACCCGAAAGGAATCATCCTCTCCGGCGGGCCGGCCAGCGTCTATGAACCCCAAGCCCCTCTTAGCCCGCCCGAACTTTTCCGTTTGGGCATTCCTACCCTGGGCATCTGCTATGGCATGCAGCTCATGACCCATGTCTTAGAGGGGGAAGTCGGCAAATCGCTGAAGCGCGAGTATGGCCGTAGCGAACTGATCATCGATGACGCCGAGGACCTTTTTGCCGGATTGGATCATGGGGCGTCCATCCAGGTGTGGATGAGCCATGGCGATCGCATTGAAGTCGCACCGCCGGGATTTCGGGCCATCGCCCATTCCAGCAATTCCCCGGTGGCCGCTATTAAAAGCAAAGAACTGAAAGCCTTTGGAGTACAGTTTCATCCCGAGGTTGTCCACACTCCGTTAGGTAAAGAGATTCTTAAAAATTTTCTTTGGCGCATTTGTCAATGTCCAGCCGATTGGACGATGGAATCCTTCGTCACCCGCACCGTTCGCTCCCTGCGGGAAGAGATTGGTGAGGGAAAGGTGCTCTGTGCTTTGAGTGGCGGGGTAGATTCTTCGGTTGTCGCCCTGCTCCTGCACCGGGCGGTGGGTAACCAGTTGACCAGCATCTTCGTGGACAATGGGGTGTTGCGCAAAGAGGAAGCGCAAAAGGTGCAGAAACTCTTTGGCAAACATCTGGGGTTAAACCTCCGGGCAGTGG